>JAUXEW010000002.1 GCA_030620375.1 Desulfobacteraceae bacterium
CAAGCGCGTAGCTGCCGGATTTCAACTGGCAAATAGCGGCAACGGAAAACGTCTTCTGATTTCTCCGGCAAAGCCGGAAACGCTTGAAAACTATCGAAAACAATACGGCCTGGTTCAAAACGCTTCTTTTATTGTTGAGGACAAAGCCCGCAGTACCTTTGAAAATGCCTTTCACGTGGCACGGATTGTCAGACAAAGAGAAATTAAGCGTATCGTCCTGGTAACCGAAGCCTACCACATGCCGCGTTCGTACCTGCTGCTTAAAATGACCCTTTTCGGATCACCGGCCAGGGTATCGTTTTACAAGGTGTCCACGGCCGGCATTTCCGGACAAACACTTCCGGCATCGCTTGCCGCCAAACTGATGTATAACGAAATGGTCAAAATGTGGGGCAGCCTTGGCGAAATGATGATCTGCAAACTGAAAGGAAAGCCGGCGGTAACCGGGATGAAACAATCATGGGTTATCAATTTTTTAAAAGACATACTCTTGTTTGATGTCAGTAGGGAAATGAAGGATTTAAGAAGTGATAAGAAGTATTAAGTTTTAAGATTTAAGTGTTAAGTGGGGTTGAGCGAATATGGGGTATCGGTCGTTTGAAAATTTTGAAGTTTGGAATACAAAGAAAATATTGAACCGCAAAGGCGCGAAGGGCGCAAAGGGTTTTTTTATGGTTCATCACAATAAAGCGTACTCGAATTATTGCGGAGGATACTGAATTGCATATCACCACGAAGCACACGAAGGACACGAAGAATAGAATTTTATGAATTATTTAAACGAGTTATTGGATGTGTGATCGAGGTGCATCGTATTCTCGGCCCTGGTTTGCTCGAATCGACCTATGAACAATGCCTGGCACATGAGCTGAATCAGGCTGGTATATCGTTCAAATTTCAACATCCATAGGAAAGGACTTAAGCGTTTCGTAATATGATTATTGTCTTCGTGCTCTTCGTGTGCTTCGTGGTGATTGCAAGAGGCGGGTAAAAAAGAGGGAAAAAGAATAAGATAAAAGTATGCTTCACTGAGAAGAACCTTAATAATACTGTCTTTATCAGGCATTGCCATGAATAGCATAAAAGTGATTTTGGTTGATGACGAACAAGAATTTGTTACGACGCTCTCAGAGCGAATACAGATGAGAAATATAGGCACCCACATCGCATTTAGTGGAGAGCAGGCATTAGAAATGGTAAAAAACTTCTCTTTTGATGCCATGGTTTTGGATCTTAATATGCCGGGGATGGACGGGTTAGCGGTATTAAAAAGCGTCAAAAAAATTCATCCGGAAATACAAGTTATCATTCTAACAGGCCACGGTTCAGAGGCGGATCAAAAATTAACGCTTAGTTCCGGTGCTTTTGCTTACCTGCAAAAACCGGTTGAATTGGATACACTTATTCATCATATTAAAAACGCATATTTTAAAAAAACTCCCTATTACACCGGCATCATTAATGAGTAAGGAGGATTAAAATGCAGTCAAAAATCATTAAAGATCTGATGGTTCCCCTTTCCGAATATGTTACGGTATCAGAAGAAGCCACTCTCTATGAGGCGGTACTGGCTCTAAAAAAGGCTCAACAAGAATTTGACCGGACCCGGGATCGTCACCGCGCGATTCTGGTTTATGACAGGAGTAACCATATTGTCGGAAAGGTCAGCCAACTCGATATCTTAAGAGCATTGGAACCGAAATATGAGGAAATGGGAGATTCTAATCCATTATCCCGAATTGGGTTATCCCGTTTCGGTTTTAGCCCGAAATTTATGAAGAACATCATTACTCAGTTCAATCTTTGGGATAAATCAGTGGAAGAAAGTTGTAGAATAGCCTCCAAACTGAGGGTTAAAGATATCATGTATACACCGACTGCGGGCGAATATGTTAAAGATACCGCCACGTTGTCATTAGCGATACACCAGTTGCTGTTGGGTCATCACCAATCCTTGCTCGTAACCGGCAAGGAAGACATTGTCGGTATTTTAAGACTTACAGATGTATTTCAGGAAATTAGCCAAACATTTGAAGATTTAGAATAAAAAACGCCAGGCGTCACTTAAGACAATCCCATGATATTCCCGTTTTATAGAGAGGTGCATCAGGTTGTTGCCACGCTGAAAATATATCGGCGTTGAGTTGATAAGTTTAAAATGGAGGATAAAAATCAATGGATGGTACGGTTGAATCTGCAGCGGGAGAAAGGAGTTTCGACTGGAAGCGATATCTGTTTTTAACCATCGGCATACTGTTGTTTATTGTCGTGTATTATGCCCCTCCGTGGCCGGATGCAGTGGATCCCCTGGGAAAGCATTTTGCACTCAGCAGAGAAGCAAAGGGCGCATTGGCCGTATTTCTGTTAGCCGGTACCTGGTGGGTATTTGAGGTGCTCCCCATTGGTGTGACCAGCCTTGCCATTGGTGCTCTCCAGGCCCTGTTTTTGATTCGCCCGGCCAAAGTGGCGTTCGGGGATTTTATGGATCCTTCCGTTATGTTCATCTTTGCTTCGTTGATGATCGGAATGGTTTTTACCAAAACCGGCCTCACCAAGCGACTGGCGTATAGGATGCTGATGATTGTCGGAGAGAAAACCAGCATGATTTACCTGGGCTGCTTTCTCGTTACGGCTGCGTTAACCCACCTTATGGCCCATACAGCGGTTGCTGCAACCATCTATCCTTTGCTGCTCTCCATTTATGCCCTTTACGGTGAAGGAGATAAACAGACAAGATTCGGTAAAGGCCTCTTTATGGGTATGGCTTACGTTGCCGGTGCCGGGAGCATCGTAACGCTTTTAGGAGCGGCACGGGGAGCGGTCGCCCTTGGTTTTTACAATGATATTTTGGCGGAAGGCATCAAAACCGGACTTTACCAGGATATATCATTTGTTAGATTAAGCTATTACATGTTCCCCATCGGCTGGGGCATGACCCTTTTGCTGTGGGGCTTTTTTATGATTTTTTTCAAACCGGAAAAAAAGGTTATCCCCGGCCTAAGGGAAAAAGCGACGCAATTAAATAATCAGCTGGGCCCCTTGACCCGTCAAGAAATCATCGCCGCTATCATTGTGTTCGCCTGTATCTTGACCATGTCGCTGCGGGAATTTATCCCTGCGCTGAAACCGATTGATAAGACGGCCATTATTTTAATTTCAACCCTGTTGTTCTTTATTACCGGAATTATGGATCTTGATGACCTGGAAGCGATTCCATGGAACATCATCCTGCTCTTTGCCGGTGCCATGAGCATTGGATTCTGCCTTTGGGAAACCGGTGCCGCCAAATGGCTCGCTGTAAACTGGTTGGCGATGTTTGAAAATTCTCCCGGACGTGTCTTTATAATGAGCATCGCGTTTTTTGTCCTGATCATGACCAACTTTATCATGAATGTGGCTGCAATTGCGATTTCGCTACCCGTAGCCTTGGTTATCGCGCCGTATCTCAATGTGGCACCGGAGGTGATCTTGTTTGCATCCCTGGTAGCCGCCGGCATGCCGTTCTTGTTGTTGGTAGGCGCCGCCCCCAATGCCATTGCCTACGATTCCAAGCAGTTTTCCACAGGCGAATTTTTCCTGTACGGCATCCCGGCCAGCATTCTGCTGATGGTGGTTATTGCGATTGCGGTCTGGATTATTTGGCCCTTCATGGGAATGCCCGTGATGACGGCAGGTTAAGACAAAAGTTGTTTAACTATTAATGATAAGGACCCATCTTATGATCCATGAAAACGCGGTTACCGATTTTTGCAGCAAGGCATATATGCCTGAAATTGACGCTTCGGCCTTTATTCATCCCCTTGCCGCGGCCATCGGGCATATTTATATCGGAAAAAGGGTAATGGTCGCCCCTTTTGCATCTTTACGCGGAGATGAAGGACATCCGATATTTGTGGGTGACGATGCCAATGTTCAAGACGGCGTTATCATCCATGCATTAGAAACCGAACATAACGGCCATCCCGTATCTGCGAATGTCGTGGAAATTGACGGGAAGCCCTATTCCGTTCATATAGGGAAACGGGTTTCCCTGGCCCATCAGGTTCAGATTCACGGTCCTGCCAGTATTGGAGACGATACCTTTGTGGGAATGAAAGCGCTTGTTTTCAGGGCACACGTGGATAGCAACTGTGTAATCGAACCCGGATGTATCTTAATGGGGGTCACGGTAAAAAAAGGGCGTTATATCCCTGCCGGAACTGTTTTAAAAGACCAAAAACAGGCTGACAACCTGCCGAAAATTTCGGCCCAATATCCGCTCAAGGACTTGAATAAAGGGGTCGTTCATGTCAATACCGCCCTGGCCGACGGATATAAAAAGATAGGTAAATCGATTAGATAATGCCATGTGGTTGCGCCCAAATCTTCGTCATCGGATTTATTTAATTTTAACCGCCATTGTCCTGGTCACCCTGTCGGGTGGTCTCTTCATGGTGTGGTACACTTATCAGATGGAGGACATCCTAACCTCCATCACCGACCATCATCTGGCCGCCTTTCAAACCGCGGAATCGCTGGAAACCGCGCTTATGAATCAAAAGGGATTCGTTTCTTATTACTTTTTAGATGGGGATACCGAATGGCTCAGACAGTTGGGGATATATCGTCAAATCTTTAATGAACGACTCAAAAAGGCACACGACCTTGCGAGTACCGAACAAGAGCGGCAAGCCATTTTACAAATTGAAACCGAATATCGACAATACATTGATGGCAAAGACCGGGTTATTGATTTCCATAAAACCGGTAATCAACCGGCCAGCGAGAAGCTCCATCAATCCGTCCGTAAACATTTCTTTAGAATTCTCGACCTGTGTGAACACTACAAATCGATTTACGCTGAAAACATTAAAAATGCAAAAAAAAGCAGCCATGAGCGAGCCAGGGAATCCCGGTTTATCGCCTGGACAGCCATTATCATCGAAATCTGCCTGGCGGTTTTACTTGCTTTCCTGCTGGCCAACCATATTTTAGGGCCGATCCGGCAGTTGACCCTGGAAGCCAATCGGGAAGGGAAGAATGCACAAACAAACAACGAGATCAAGGCATTGAGTAGAAGTGTGTACGGGTTGATTGAAAACGCCGACCAGGCCCAATCCGAACTTATTAAAAGCCGCGAACATTTGCTTCAGGCTGAAAAGCTGGCCCTTGTGGGAAAACTCGCCGCCGGCATGGCCCATAGCATCCGCAATCCATTTACATCGGTAAAGATGCGACTCTTTTCGCTAGGCCGATCGCTTGAACTATCCGATTACCAAAAAGAAGATTTTGACGTAATCTCTGAAGAAATCCGACACATCGACACCGTTGTGCAAAATTTTCTTGAATTCTCCAGGCCGCCGAAACTTAAAATGCAGCGTATCAGCCCCTCTACGGTTGTGGACCTGTCAATCCAGCTGTTGGAGCACCGGCTGAAATCCTATGACGTGACCGTAAAGGTTGTTCGCAAAAAGCCATTGCCGATGATTCAGGCTGACCCCGAACAATTAAAGGAGGTTTTGGTAAACCTGGTGGTCAATGCCTGTGAGGCCATGGAAAAAGGGGGATTGATCGTTATCCAAGAGGAAATTACCAGGACCGATACCGGAAAAAACGCAGTCGTCATTCGAGTAAGGGACAATGGCCCGGGAATACCCGAATCGACGCTAGATAAAATTCTCCACCCTTTTTTTACCACCAAAGAAGAAGGGACCGGTCTTGGTCTAAGTATTGCCGCAAGAATTGTTGAAGAACACAACGGAACCTTAGATGCGACATCAAGAGAAGGTGGAGGTGCAACATTTATCATCACTCTCCCGATAAAGGGGTCATAAAATGAGTAAGGTTTTGGTTATAGACGATGATGACCAGTTGCGAAAAAGCTTTAACAAACTCTTAACCGAAGAAGGTTACCAGGTTTACAGTGCTGCATCGGGAGAAGCCGGTTTGGATATCATCCGAAATCAAATCCCTGACTTGGTGATTCTGGATATGCGGCTGCCGGGAATGAACGGATTTGAAACCTTTAAAGAAATAAATCAAACCGAACCCAAACTTCCTGTAATTATCATGACCGCTTACAGCACGACGGAAACCGCTATTGAAGCCACAAAGCTCGGTGCATTTGATTATATCCTCAAGCCCTTTGATATCCCCGACATGCTGGCAGTAATTAAACAAGCCATAGAAGCGGGACGATTTATGAGATCACCGGTGGATATGGACATCGAACCGGATAAAGCCTCCCGGGAAGCCATCATCGGCCGGAGCATTCCCATGCAGGAAGTTTATAAGTCCATCGGTCGTGTATCCTCAACAGACGCTACGGTCCTTATTCGAGGGGACTCCGGAACAGGCAAAGAGTTGGCTGCCCGGGCCATATATCAACACAGTCTCAGGGCGGACAAACCGTTTTTGGTGATTAACTGCGTGGCAATTCCTGAATCCCTTCTTGAAAGTGAGTTGTTTGGTTATGAAAAGGGCGCCTTTACCGGCGCAGCGCATCGAAGAGTGGGGAAACTTGAACAGGCTGACGGTGGAACCATTTTTCTGGACGAAATCGGTGACATGCAGTTTAGTTTACAGGCTAAAATGTTAAGATTACTTCAAGAAAAAAGTATTGAACGTATCGGCGGTCGCGAAACAATTCCAGTGGATGTCCGGATCATAGCAGCGACTAATAGAAACCTTGAAGCCGCCATTGAAAACGGACGTTTCCGTGAGGATCTTTATTACCGGTTAAAAGTGGTTACGATTTGGCTGCCGCCGCTGAATGAGCGGGCAGACGATATTCCCCTGTTAACCCGATATTTCCTCTCCCGATATTCATCGGAATTGGGTATGGACAATCCGGGAATTACCATGGAAGCTCAAGCTATTCTCAACAATTATCTCTGGCCGGGCAATGTTCGAGAGCTGGCCAACACGGTTCATAAAGCGGTAATCTTTAACCGGGGCGCTCCCGTCAGCCAAGACGATATTCGACAGGCGATTACTGAAAAGGGTGTTGGAAACGGGGTGTCAAGAGAATCTCATGACGAAACATTTCGGAAGCTGATACAACATGAATTAACGATCCACAATGGGAAAACAAACCTGTTTGATACCTGTATGGACCGTATCGCCAGTATTATTATTAGTGAGGCGCTGAATCTAACCGACGGTAATCGATCAAAAGCAGCACAAATTCTCGGCCTTTCCAGACCCACACTACATTCTAAAATTGAAAAATTTAACCTAAAATTTGAAACATCGGTTAAAAAAAAATAAGCATTCCCGCTTAAACCGGAGCTGATTGTTGAAAACCCGTTCGGTTTTGACGGTCTCGTAAAAAGTCGGCCTTTATTGATCGACTAGTTAAACAATAAATAGTATAATAGTACGTTCCAGGCAAACCGGGATGCCGTTTGATCGCACCAGAGCTTTTTCAGCCAATTACAAAAATGACATATGCTAAAGGGAAACGGTGAAAATGGGTGGATTTTATCATCTATTCGAACTTGAGACCCTTAAAAAGGCGGAGGTGTAACCATGTTAGTTAAGGATTGGATGAGTAGAACCGTCATTACCATTGATGCAAATGATTCCATGCAGGATGCCATGAAATTGTTAAAAGACCATGAAATCCGAATGCTGCCGGTTTTAGAAAACGGAAAGCTGGTGGGAATCGTTACCGATCGGGATCTCAAAAGAGCATCAGCATCAGATGCAACAACGCTGGAAATTCATGAACTCCTCTATCTGCTTTCCAATATCAAAGTTAAAGAAATCATGACCCAAAATCCGATTACCGTGCCTATCGACCACACGGTTGAAGAAACCGCCCAAATCCTTTTAAAAAATGAAATCTCAGGAGTTCCCGTTCTGGGTCATGACGGCGCCATTGCGGGAACCATTACACAAGCCGATCTATTCAGGGTCATCATTTCCTTAACGGGTGTAGATCAAAAAGGAATCCAACTCGCCCTTCAAATTGAAGACACTCCGGGCTCTATTAGCGAGTCAATTAATATTATACGAAAATATGGGGGGCGGATCATGAGCATTTTAAGCTCGAATGAGCATGCACGGGAAGGGTGCCGACGAATTTATATCCGAACGTATGACATTGATCGGCAAAAACTAGAAGCCCTCAAAAATGCATTGAGGGAAAAAGCAACACTTCTTTACCTGGTTGATCACCGTGAAAGCAATCGAATAATTTATTAACCCTCTTTACTTTTGAACAAACTTTACCCGCAAAAACGGGTAGCCATGTTTTACACAACCATACGGTTGACGGTTATTACTATTGGCTTGGGGAGATTAATATAAAATGAAAATTAGTCGAGTTGCAGAAATGAGACAGCTGGATAAAACCGCCATTGAACAATTCGGTATCACGGATGAATTGTTAATGGAAAACGCAGGCCTGGCAACTGGCGCGGTCATATTAAATGAATTTGGCATTAATAATAAAAGATTTGTTGTTTTTTGCGGCATCGGCAATAACGGCGGAGACGGGTTCGTCATCGCCCGAAAGATCCACTCAAACGGTGGATATCCGAAAGTCTTTATTTTAGGGGATCGGCAAAAATTTAAAGGGCCTGCCAAATTAAACCTTGACATCATTGCACGCCTGCCCATCGATATTCGTGAGATTGACTCGGTTGAATCCTTAAAATCAGACCTGTATCATTGCGATGCCGTAGTGGATGCCATGTTGGGTACGGGTCTAATTCGCAATATCGAAGGCTTTTATCATGATGTCATAGCGCTTATTAATTCAACCGATAAGACCGTATTTTCAGTGGACATTCCATCCGGGGTTCACGGAGATTCCGGAAAAATCATGGGAATCGCCGTGAAAGCGGATTATACCGTTACCTTCGGTCTCCCTAAAATTGGCAACATGCTCTATCCTGGATATGAACAGTGTGGGAAACTGTTTGTAACACACATATCCTTTCCCCCGTCCATGTATGAGGACATTAAGATAGAGCTTAATATGCATATCGACATCCCGCCAAGAAACCAATGCTTTCATAAAGGTGACTTCGGCAATCTCTTGTGCATCGCAGGGGCAGTCGGATATTATGGGGCGCCTTATTTTTCCGCGTTATCCTTTTTAAAAGCCGGAGGAGGATATAGCCGACTGGCATCCCCTTTGTCTATCACCCCGTTTATAGCCGGCAAAGGCAGTGAAATTGTATTTATTCCGCAAGAAGAAACAGATTCAGGGAGTATCAGTTTAAAAAACAAGGAATCGTTGATAGCACTTTCAGACAGGATGGATATGGTGATCTTAGGGCCCGGGCTGTCTTTGAATGAAGAAACTCAGGCACTGGCCAGAGAATTGGCTCATGCCATCGACAAGCCGCTTTTGATCGACGGAGATGGGATTACAGCTCTTTGTAATGATCTGCAAATCATTAAACAGCGATCCGCCCAGACTATTCTAACGCCGCATCTGGGTGAAATGTCCAGAATAACCCAGGTAGCCGTCAGCGAAATCGAGAAGAATAAAATCGGTCTGCTGCAGCAAACCGCCAAGAATTTAAATGCCTATATTGTCCTAAAAGGACCCCATTCATTAATCGGGTGTCCGGATGAAAAGATTTTTATCAACATGAGCGGGAATTGCGGAATGGCCTCGGCCGGATCCGGAGATGTCCTTGCCGGAACGATAGCCGCCATGTACACGCAGGGACTGACCATTAAAGATGCCATAAGAAAAGGCGTGTTTATACACGGACTTTCCGGAGATCTTGCCGCGATGGATAAAGGAGAAGACGGTATCACCGCTCAGGATATTTTAGACTATCTCCCTTTTAGCGTAAAGGCGGATCGAAGCGGTTTAAACAAAACCCTTCAAACTCGATACGTTGGTGCACATATTGTCTAGACGTGGTTTGACGCTCCCTGCACCAAGCTGAAGGGTATCTTCCTGTTTTTTAAGTTGGCTCTCTAACCCCGCTGTAAGCTAAGGGGAATACGTTCGCAATGGCGGTTCAAAACATCATCTAAAAACTCACAAGGCGCCCAACATGATGGGTAAAATTTTTAAATAATGGCCCCCAGGGACGCGATACCATGAAAAATAAATTGAATGGCACGGATCAGAACCAGAATGTCTTGGGAATATGCCTTGGTGCATCTACCATATCCATGGTCCATCTTAACATAAACGGAAAGAATCAAAACAATCCGAAGGACCAGCCGCATGTCGTAAAAAACTGGAGTTATTCTCACGAGGGAAATCCAAAAAAAACGCTAATCAATGCGTTAAATCAACTAGACCTAAATTCTTTTAACAAGATTGTAGCCACCGGCCGAAGATTCCGTCATTTTGTTAACTTTACTTCCATTCCGGAACCTGAAGCCGTCGAATACGCTTACCGATTCGTCAAGCCGCCTGATGTTTCATGCCCGGCTATTGTTTCTGCAGGAGGTGAAACGTTTATGGTTTATGTCCTAAATCGGCAGGGCAGAATTTCGAATGTCATAACCGGAAACAAGTGCGCATCCGGTACCGGTGAATTTTTTCTTCAGCAGCTAAAAAGGATGAATGTTTCTCTTAAAGAAGCCGCTCAATGGGCTGTTGATGAATCCCCCTATCATGTCTCCGGTCGATGCAGTGTTTTCTGCAAGTCCGATTGTACGCACGCTACAAACATAGGTATACCCAGGGCAAGGGTTACCGCCGGCCTGTGCCGGATGATGGCGAACAAAATTCTTGAACTTTTAAAAAAGATTCAACATAAAAATGTCATGGTCACGGGCGGGACGACCTTAAACCAAATGATGATAGAGACCTTAAAACGGAAGATTCCCGGGCTCATTATCCCCAAAGAATCTCCTTATTTTGAGGCGTTGGGAGCCGCTTTATGGGGGGCTGAACATGACACCACAGACCATAATGAGGCGTCATCATTGTTTAATTCCGATGCCGGTTCGTTTGATACGCTTTCCCCCCTGATGGATTATCAGGAAATGGTGGAATTTAAAACCATCGAAAAAGGAACCATAACGCCTCACGATGTATGCACCTTGGGTCTGGACGTCGGGTCCACCACTACAAAGGCGATTTTGCTGAGAAATAGCGATAATGCCATATTGGCATCTGTTTATCTTAGGACAAATGGGGATCCCGTGGGCGCTTCGCGTCAATGCTACGGAGCGTTACTGGACCAGATTCAAAAACAGGTAGACCCGGGCGACATCCATATCGTCGGGTTAGGGGTGTGTGGGTCCGGCCGGCAAATTGCCGGATTACATGCGCTAACGAATGGCGTTATCAATGAGATCATCGCCCATGCGGCCGCAGCCGTATATTTTGACCCTAAAGTGGATACGATTCTTGAAATCGGAGGTCAGGACGCTAAATACACCTATATCGTCAACAGCGTGCCCGCGGATTATGCCATGAATGAGGCCTGTTCCGCCGGAACCGGTTCTTTTTTGGAAGAATCAGCGCTGGAGACCCTGGGCGTTAAAATGGAAGATATTGCCGCTATTGCCCTTACCGGTAAAAACCCGCCGAATTTCAATGATCAGTGTGCGGCCTTTATCGCTTCAGACATCAAAAATGCCATTCATGAGGGGATCCGGCATGAAGATATAGTTGCCGGCCTGGTCTATTCCATCTGTATGAATTACTCAAACCGTGTCAAGGGCAACCGGTCAGTGGGAGAAAAGCTCTTCATGCAGGGCGGGGTTTGTTATAACCGCGCGATTCCCATGGCTATGGCAGCGTTAATCGGCAAGCCGATCATCGTTCCGCCGGAGCCCGGGTTGATGGGTGCCTTCGGCGTTGCACTGGAAGTAAAGAAAAGAGTCGAACTCGGTTTGATGGGGGAAAAATTTTTTGACTTAAATGAATTGCTCAACCGAGAGGTAAGGTACAGAAAATCTTTTATATGCAAGGGAGGCAAAGAAAAATGTGACCGCCGCTGCGAAATTGCCATGATAGAAATTAAGGGGAAAAAATACCCATTCGGCGGTGCTTGTAACCGGTATTATAACCTAAGACAAAATATTAAGTTTGATGTCGAAAACCTCGACCTGGTCCGGATACGGCAACACTTGATATTTAAAAAATATGGGGCCGAGTTTTCAGAAAAAGCAAACCAGAAAAAACGTGGCAGAATTGGGGTAAATAGAAGCTTTATGGTAAATACGTATTATCCCCTTTATTCCCATTTTTTTGCCGAATTAGGCTTTGAACTCGTTATACCGAACCATCCGTCTCAAAAAGGTATTGACCAAAGATCTTCAGCCTTTTGCTACCCCGGTGAACTGGCCCATGGATTCTTTTATAACCTTCTTCAAAGCAAAGAACCTTTGGATTATATCTTTTTACCTTATTTTAAAGCCGTTCCCACGCTAATCCAAAATTTCAGTTCACAGGTTTGCCCGTTTATTCAAGGCGAAACCTTTTATCTTCGAACTACTTTTAAAAAAGAAATCGAGGCGCTTGAGCAAAGAGGAACAAAATTATTCACACCCCTGCTGGATCTGACCCAAGGCGATCATACCGCAAGAAAACCTCTGGTTGACATGGCCATTCAGATGGGCGCAAGTTCTTTAGACGCTCATGCAGCGTTTGAAAAGGCTCTGGAAAAGCAAAACCAATGCATGGTCGAAATGAAAACCATTGGCAAAAAAGCGCTTTTTTCACTTACAGCACATCCGGATAAAGTGGCCGTTGTTTTGTTTGGCCGCTCATACAGCGGATTTGTGGAAGAAGCCCATAAGGGTATCCCGCATAAGCTGGCCTCAAGAGGCATTTTGGTTATGCCGTATGATTTTCTAGACTTTGAAGCAGAAGAATCCAAACGCCACATGTACTGGGGCATAGGCCAGCGATTAATAAAGGCCGCCCGGCTGGTCAAAAACCATCCTCAGTTGTTCGGCACTTATATTACTAATTTTTCCTGTGGACCGGATTCTTTCCTCGTTGGCTATTTCCGGGATATTATGGGCCAAAAACCCTCGTTAACCCTTGAGTTGGACAGTCATACGGCAGACGCCGGATTGGAAACCCGCATCGAAGCATTTCTCGATATCGTTAATGCTTACCGGAAAATTGTGAGTCAAAAAAAGGTTGTTACAAAGACGGTCCGCTATTCGCCGGCCAAAATGTTTATGGACAACGGCATCCCGAAAATAAAAACATCCTCCGGCAAAATATTGCCTGTCAATGATCCCCGTATAACGATACTCCTTCCCTCCATGGGTTGTGCCAGCACGGAATCATTGACAGCGGCACTTCGCGGTACAGGATATCACGCCATTGCTCACCCTCCGGCTGACGAAGCCATTCTTAAACTGGGGAGAGCCAATACCTCCTGTAAAGAATGTCTACCCTTAATTTTAACGACCGGTATTCTTTTAAATTATATTCAAAACAAAAGAAAAGACGATGAAATACTGCTATACTTTTTACCGACGACTTCCGGGCCCTGTCGTTTCGGCCAGTATGCCATCTTTATGGAAGATTTAATTAATCGTTTCAAAATTCCGGATGTCGCCTTTTTTTCACTGACATCTGAAAACACCTATGCGGGATTGGGGAGCAAATTTGAAAGAAAGGCCTGGTGGGCGGTTATTTTATCCGATGTAATGGAAGATATACGGTCTATGCTGCTGGCCAATGCAAAAGATCCGGAAATGGCTATGGACATATTTAATAAAGCCTGGCGTCAGATCCTCACCGAACTAGAAATCGGGAATTTCTCCCGTCTCCGGCACCGGTTAAAAGAGACTTCCGGGCAACTCGGGTTGATTCCCTTACAGCGCCCTGTTGAAGAAGTTCCGGTCATTGCCTTGATCGGAGAAATATTCGTTCGACGAGACGGCATATCTCGGCAGTATATAACGGAACGACTGGCCGAAAACGGTTTTGCAACCCGCTGTTCTCCAATCGCCGAATGGCTCTATTATTTAGATTATCTCGCCGTAAGAGGGCTGGTCAATGATGAGATACCGTTGCTAAAAAAACTGGGTATCTTTATTAAGAACCGGTTCAAAATCGGATACGAATCACGATTAAAATCCGTACTGTCCCGGTCACACCTTGTCCATGGTGAACCCGTCGATATCAGAACCATATTAAAAAATGGAACCAAGTATATTTCCATAAATCTGGGTGGAGAAGCCATCCTGACGGTGGGAAGCGCTCTGGCGGAAGTGGCCACCCATGCTTGCGGCGTTATCTCTATTGGACCCTTTGGATGTATGCCGACCCGTCTTTCCGAGGCGATTTTAAATGAAACCATGACCCGTGAAGTGAAGCTTTCAACCGATCCGCACAATAAAACCCTTGCGAAACTATTGGCCGGCATGGATGATTTGCCGTTTTTATCCATCGAAAGTGACGGTTCTCCCTTTCCGCAATTGATTAATGCCAAACTGGAAACCTTTTACCTCCGGGCGGAACGGCTGCATCGGCGGATGCTTCGGGCAAATAGACATTAAATTTTAGCACCCTAATATTACGGCAAGCATCTGTATTTGAGGGCTCGGGGAGTTTCAATATTCGCCATGAAATATAAAGCCATAATTTTTGATTTGGACGGAACGCTGCTCGACACGCTCAATGATATCGGCAGCTCTGTAAACCGAGTTTTAGCCGGAAAAGGGTTTCACCCCCACCCGCCGGAAAAGTACCGCGATTTTATCGGGGATGGATCCAAAATGCTGGTTACCCGGGCAATTCCTAAAGCGCACCGAAATGAGAACCTGATTAAAACCTGTCTTGAAGCATTTTTTAAAGATTACAATCAAAACTGGGATAATGTAACCCAGCTTTACGAAGGCATTCCGGAACTATTGGACGAATTGACTCAACGCGGATTGAAATTGGCAGTTTTATCGAATAAGCGTCATGATTTGACTAAAAAATGTGTGGTTAAATTCTTTTCCAAATGGCATTTTGACGTGATGCTGGGCTTACGGGAATCTGTTCCCCGCAAACCTCACCCGGCGGGAGCTTTAGAAATCGCAACCCGATTATCTCTTCCCGCCAAAAAAATTATCTATGCCGGAGATTCAGGCACGGATATGGAAACCGCCCTGGCTGCGGGTATGTTTCCGGTAGGCGTTTTATGGGGATTTCGTCCCGAAAAAGAGTTGAAAGCAGGTGGCGCAAGAGCCCTGGTCGATCATCCGTTGAGCTTGTTAAATCTCTTGGGCGCCTAAAAGCAAGCCGTTACCGCTTCCCTGTTTTTAAAAAAAGACTGCTATATTTTTAATCATGTACGGTTTGTGATATATGTCTTTATATGCAATAAAAATTATTCGCCACATCACCCATCATCTGTAAATTGGGGAAATAAGCGATGTTTGGTTGGACCGGAAAAGTATTGCGGATCGATCTTTCTTCCCGCCGGTATTACGCGGAATCACCGGATTCGGAAATTTATCAGAAATATATCGGTGGCAAGGGATTGGCCGGTTTTTACCTAAAGGATTTTGTTGCCCGCGAGTGGGATCATCCTGAAATGCCGCTAATTTTTTTTACCGGCCCGCTGGTCGCCACCCCTGCGCCGACTTCCGGCCGGATGACCGTCATGTCCCGTTCTCCGCTTACCGGCACCATCGGAGATGCGTCCGTTGGCGGCCGTTTCGGCAGCGAGCTTAAAAAGGCCGGTTGGGACGGGATAATTTTAACGGGGAAAAGTGATGCTTTAACCGGAATACAAATTACCGACGACCGGGTCGCCTTTTCTGATGCAATAGATCTTAAAGGATATCCCCTTTCGCGATTCAATAAACAGCTTAAAAAAAAAGGCGCCTTTGCGGCAGTGGGACCGGCTGCTGAAAGTCGGGTGAAATTCGCCAACATTATGTTTGACGGACATTACGCCGCCGGCAGAAACGGACTCGGCCTTGTCTTTTCGGCAAAAAATCTAAAATACATCACCATTATGGGGACCGGCACGCCTGCCATTTTTAACCGGGATGCTTTGAAAAAATCAAGGGAGGATATTCTCCGGCTTGCGGCCGCATCTCCGGTGCTAATGGGCGAACTGGGCATCACTCATTTTGGCACCGCTGCCATTTACGATTTAACCGGCAGCCGCCGGATGATGCCCACCGAGAACTTTAAGCACACTTATTTTGAAGCGGCCAAACGATGCAATGCCCACGCCTACCACCTGCGCTATCACCCTAAAAAAAGCGGGTGCACCGGCTGCCATATTCTTTGTAAAAAAATCGGCCGAAACGGGGACGTCTTGCCGGAGTTCGAAACCATGAATCACTTCAGCGCCCTGTTGAATAACGATGATATCTCCACAGTTGTAGAGGCCAATCAAATCTGCAACGATATGGGAATGGATACCATTTCAGCCGGTGCAACCCTTGCCTGCTATGCTGAATTAACGGGTAAAAACCTGTCAACAAAGCATATCGTATCACTGTTAATGGATATGGCGCTGGCTCGCGGAATTGGTAAAGCGCTCGGGCAGGGTTCGTTTGAATATGCAACGGCTTACGGCACACCCGAAGCTTCCATGACGGTAAAAAAACTGGAACTGCCGGCATACGATCCCAGAGGGGCATACGGCATGGCCTTAGGATATGCCGTTTCCACCCGCGGCGGGTGTCATCTGCGCGCATATCCCATCGGCAATGAAGTATTAAGAAAACCGGTTCCCACAGATCGGTTTACCTTCAGCGGCAAAGCCCGTATCGTAAAGATCGCAGAGGATGTTAATGCGGTGGTGGACTCATTGACGGCATGTAAATTTATTTTTTTTGGCGCAACACTGGAAGAATATTCAAAAGCGTATGCTGCCGTTACCGGTATCGAGTCGTCCGGACAGGATCTGTTAAAAATTGGGGAACGGATTTACTATAATGAGCGAATCATGAACAGCCGGAATGGATTTACAAAAGAAGATGACGATCTTCCGAAACGGTTTTTTGACGAATCCGGTTCAAGTGGCAATCAGATCAACATACCACCCATTATTCGTAAAGATTTTCTTCAGGCACGTGAAAACTATTATACCATACGGGGATTGGACCAAAACGGCGCCCCGACCCCCCAAAAAACAGAAGAACTGGGGCTTTCATGGAACGGTTAATATACCGATACGAAAAAAAAATGATCGAACAAAAACTGGTTTTACCCGGTGACCCGGTCCTGGCGGAACTGGATACTGAAATCGTATGGAACCGGCAGCATCCGTCAATACCGGTTCTGGAACCAATATTTTCCAAGCTGAATATCAATTCACTCCTTTTTTCACCACCGGCTGAGCCTTACCGATCCATTATCGATCATCTTGCCGAATGCACCTCGGATGTCATTACCCTTAAAGACAATGAAACCCGAACTTTTCTGCATGATATTCCGGTTATTCATACGTTTTCACCCGGGCCTATTATCAATCGGCTGAAGCAAAGAAAATGCGTTGTTATCCCCGGCCATGGAATTGTAACTTGCGGCACCGTCAGCCCGGAGCAAACCTATGTTAATTTTTCATCTGTTCTGTTTTCCTGTTTTGTAAAATATTTTGCCGACTATTTAACCGACGCCATTCTTGGCAACCTAAGCCGCGAGCAAAGAGACACGTTCGATCGCGTCAATTCGTATCTAAAACCGTTTCCGGAAGTTGATGTCCATTTGAAAAAAGGACCGTTTTCTTCTGAAGATGCGGTTTACGGCGCGATCAGCGAAGCAGGAAAACCGATTGTCAATTACGGGTTTGTTGATTCGGTGATGGGAAATATTTCCTATCGATATCAGAATACGCTTTATATCAGCCAAACCGGAAGCTTTTTAGACGAACTGGAGAGTTGTATCGATCCCTGCCCCATAGACAATTCATCCTGCACCGGCATTACGGCCTCATCCGAACTTCCCACGCATTTGGAGATCGTCAGGAATTCTGCTTATAGCGCCATTGTTCACGGCCACCCGAAATTCGCTGTTATTATGTCAATGATCTGCGAAAAAGAGCAGAATTGCGCCTTTAACGGCATGTGCCATGTCAAATGCCCGGAAAGCCGTTATGTCCGAAACATACCGATCGTCACCGGTGAAAGCGGAACCGGTCCGCGGGCCATATGTAATACCGTGCCCCCGGCCGTGATCGATCACCAGGCGGCCATTGTTTACGGCCATGGGGTGTTTACGGCGGGAGAGGATGACTTTAACGATCCCTTTTACAGGTTATGTTCCATCGAAAAGATGTGCCGGGAAGAATACTTTAGCGGCATATCACACAGCTAAAACCTTTGTTGTATCCCGCCCATACCTAGCATTAGATGAAAGAAAAAATCTTTTGGCGAGCGACATCGATATGTCATGGGGTAAAGAGTCCGACAAGAGCGAAACTCTTGTCGGACTCCTCATGAAAACTCGATAAGAGAGCCAATGGATTTTCTAAATGAGGATCAAATCGCCCTGCAACTTACAGACCCAATTCACTAATCACATCGACCATAATCTCTTTATTGAGCATACTCGGATCAAAAAACGAATGATCGACTCCATAATTTACCAAAAGCTCCTCTGCCAAATGATTTTGGGTCCAGAACCCGGTTTTAAAATCAGCCATGCCCGAATATCCTAAAACACAGCCATCCTCGCCCTGTTGGGTTTGCTGTCTGAAAAAGCCGTTATTCAAGCCTTTCCATAACTGGCCTTGTTTATCATAGACTGCCGTATAGATCGGATAGAAGTGATCTTTAGGAAGAAACAATACTTTTTTCTCCTCCGGATACCGGGGATCTACAGATTTGGCATTAATGATATATACATCCCGAAGTTCAAAAGGATCATCAGGGCCGGCAATCAACGGTTGCTTAATCCCGCCCTCATACTTTCCTACGGCTCTTGATTGCATGTTAAACAGCCCTAACATGGTTTGCTCACCGACCATTTCGTAAGTGAACATCAGAATCTTTCCGTCAAAACCGTACACATCGTCCCAGGTAAGGGCAGAACCCCTTATCGGATTTCCCCGCTCGCTGGAAACCATCCGCATGGTTCTTCGCAAGGTCGGGATATAGACCCACATATCATCCTGCTTCAAGGCATCTTCATAACGCCAGGTTAAATTCACCATACCCCTGCCTTGGGGTGTAGTGCTTTCAAATAACATGGCAAAATGGAGTTTTCTTGGATTCGGAAGATTGGGCTTTGGATCGCGAGCCGTCCGATGGGTAAAATAAACATAGTCTATCTTTGTTCGAGAATTCGTTGATCTGCCCCCTTTTCTCTGTGAAAGTGACCAAAAGCCGAGATGATAAGCAAAATCATCACCCCGCCACCGGTAATAACAGTTCCACGCGAGTTTGAGCGCCTTGTTGGGTTCTTTCGGATCAGGGAAAGGCGTCCCGGTTAAATATCCGGACAAACTCCCATCAGGATTGAGTTTGGTTTTACCGGCATTTTTCTTGGTTGCCCGCAAGAAACTGGCAGCCGGCAGATTATCGGTATGCCCTTTGACATGAACCGTTACAGGGTCACATATTTCCCATCCGTCCGTGAAAAATTTTTCCATAAATTTAGGGAAATAATCCATGTACTGCTGAATATTCGAGCCGTTAATCACATCACCGGGTTGTGGTTCCGCGCTGAACGCCGTTCCCGGCGAAATACAAAACAACGATACAACGCCCAAGAATAGAAAAAGAGAAAATCTACAATTCAGTTTTAACCTCATCTCTTACCCTCCTTTAACACGGTTGAATTATTGTATGTATAGAACGCGGGAAAATTAATCATCCGGTATGATGAACGATTTTCTTCCTGCCGGTTCATCCACAATTACCCTCACAAAGCCAACAGCGTGCGCTTGTTGGCATAAGGGGAAGGGTGTTTTTCATTTTGTCTAAAACGTGGGTCTTCGACAACCTTAACGGGAACGATGTTTTTTATAACGTCTAATAACATATGGATAATACAAATAATAAAAAGAGGTTGGACAGGTAGCCACGAGCGTTGAAAAAGAAAGTTAGAACGAATCAAAAAAACTGTATATAACTAGTGTCCATCCAGAAATGAAAATTTTTGTTCAAGATCAAGGCATGCGAAAAAAATAACCGGAGGCATATGTTTGATATTCCGAGGATTATTTTTTTCGCATAACGATGAGATTGGGCAAAAAGACCATTCCTGGATGGGCACTAACTATCTAAACCACAGTGCCTTACGGCACTACTATCGAGCATTCCGGCCAGTCCGCCGCGTTCTGTGGGAGTGAATCCAATTGTTTTTTTCCAGATTTCGTCGTCTTCCATACAAAAATAAATAAAAACGTCAGGTGCGGATTCCCTGATCCAGTTAACTATTTTTTGATAGAATGCCAATCGAAGCGGTTTAAAATACCTCATTTTTTTATCAAGGCCTAAGATAAACTCGCCATATATAATTTTTGAATCTGGAAATCGTTGTTGGATAATTGGTTTTAAAGCCGGCATAAAGCGGAAGGTTCCCAAGCTGATCCACACAACATTTTCAGGAGATACCGTTGAAAACAGACGTGTTATTACTTTTCTATAGTCATCTTCACAACCTTCGTAGAGTACCATGGGATCAAAATGAAAGGCCAATGGATACCCCCATGATTCACATGTTTTTGCGGCCTTTAGTCTCGCAGAAAGAGATGTGGTATTTTTTTCTTCGTTTTTAATGACGCGATCCGTATTCAACGACCATGCCATGATGGTTTTACGGTTATGATCAAATTGTTTAAAAGTTTCAATAGCGGTGGTTTTTGTTTTTAATTCCAATACGGCATGAGATTGATTGGAAAATTTTGGTACCAGAATGGTGGATAAATCCGTCCATGACTCCCAGATCATGCTGTCGGTAAATTCTCCGGTTCCAAATCGTTTTGTTTTTTTTATTCTAAAAGCCTCGTCAAGTTCGGCATGCATATCCCGGTGGTTGACAAAATATTGAAGCACCGGTGGATGAAAATAAGACTGGAGAATACAATACGAACAGTCCATATTACAAAACGTGCCGATGTGAAGGATCATATAACCGCAACAATTGTAATTCCGGGTCCCCGGGCATCTTTTGATAAACCTGCCTTTGTTAGTGGTTATCAATAGAATCTGTTTCCCTTTTTGAACCGGATCATCAGCCGAAGAGACTTGTTTGTAAACGTCGCTAACATTATCAACAAATTCAGTCGGTACGTCCAATCGCTTGCTTAACGATGCCACCTCTCTCCAATCCGCAACATCTTGGTCGATAATCAGTTTTTCAATTGGCAATGCTAAACCCTCTGCACATTGTAAAGATAAACTACCACCCGCTTGCGGTGGAGAGCTTCATTCAGGCCTGAGCGAAATTATGTTATCATAATCATCATCATAATCAATAGATTCTTAACTTTCACTTTTCCGCGTATCTGCGGTAAATTTGAAAATTGTTCGATTTAGATTTTGGTAATTTTTTGATCGACAATGATTATAATCAATGCTAATTTATGATGGTCTCGTAAAAAGTCGAAAAGTTCTCTTTTCCGTCATTCCGGCGAAAGCCGGAATCCAGTAAATTCAATGCGTTCTGGATGCCGAATCAAGTCCGGCATGACAATTTCGAGACTTTTTACGAGATTGTCAATTTATGAAAACTTCAAAAAACATCTTATCTGAAGAACGCCTTGTAAAACTACCGAAAGGAGGAGTCATGCAAAGATATAAAGCTGTTCTAATCCTTTTTCTGGTTCTGCTTACAGGGGCTGTATTGCTAATGCCCTCCTCATGTTCCGTTCCCCCTGAAACATTCATCGAAACCAAAGAACCCGAAAAAATTGATTTGGAACTCAATGAATATTTCACTTATGATGAAATATGGAATAAGGTTTTCAGTACCATGGTCAGAAATTTTTCCATCGAAATTTACAAAAAAGAAGATGGGTACATTCAAACCGCCTGGACAGGTCTGGGCATCGAAGAATCTAAAAAAAAATATAGAACGCGGGTAATTATTCAGTTTAACCCGTACAGAGACCAGCTAACGATAGCACCGGAAGCCAAATTTCATACAAGATGGCTTTTTGGGCTGGATACGGGGTGGGTTGCCGGAATGGACGAATCCATAGTGGAAGATATCGTTGAAGTATTGATTAAATCCGTTGGCAAAATTTCCTGAGTGCCTTCCGATGTAGCCGGCTCGATATTTTCTGAAAATTAATCAAAGACCGTTTTTGTACCGGGATGTCTGATAATCTTATCAAGCGTTTTATGGCAAGATTTGAGCTGTTGAATATCTTTAAAATGGAGTTGTATAGTATACGTATTGCCCTCAAAATATTTCGGTGGAACCATCTTCACCATATTTGTTAGCTTAAGTGACGTAATATATTTTTGAAACACCGCTTCCGATCGGGTGATGGCGGGGAACCTTCTTTTTTTTAAGTATGTTCGTAATTGTTTGGTAATCCGGGTTCGATCCAGATCTTTATTATTGATAATTTTTTGAACATCATTCTCTTCCAACAGGTTTTTAATGGATATACCATCTCTTAACGCAATTTCTTTAATCAGCTCAATAATCTCCCGCTGCTTGTTCAGACTTAAATTCAGGTCTTGAAATAATTTTGCCAAACGGTTTCCCGTATCGGTTTCCAAATCGCCGAGCACCAATGCCATGGGCAAAGAGACGCCGCCGGATATAACAGATTCTTGAAGGGGCCATGGCAATCGGCTGATCTTTTTAATTTTATCGATAACCACTAGATTGTCAGGTAAACCAAGCGCCTTGGCTGTTTCAGACAACCGGTGCTGTGAGTCGAGTGAATCCGTTAGCAGGTTGAGCGCTCTGGATACCTCCACCAAATTCAGTGTTCTGTGTATCGCATTATCCGTTATGGCCAGCTTTACGCAATCAAGGCGGGAATGGTCTGAATCAGCTACTCTTGCATCAACCGCTGAAAAACCGATCCGTTGACAGGCTGCAATACGACGAAATCCATAGACAACCGTGTAGCTGGAATCTTTAGGAATCAATAAGGGCGGGTTGATCAACCCGACGGTCTTTAGAGACCGAACCAGATCATCGCACCTGGATTCTGTTGTGACACGAAAAGAGGTGTCTGCCAAATCGATTGCGCTCAACCGAATGGCTTTCACCTTAAATTTCATGGTTGACACCTGTAAGTTGATGCAACGCTTCTAAATATTTTTGTTGGGTATGTTGGATAACGTTTTGCGGCAATGACGGGGCCGGTGGGTGTTTATCCCATTCGAGTGACGTCAAATAATCGCGAACATATTGTTTGTCATAGCTTTTTTGTGCTTTACCGACTTCATAAGAATCCTTTGGCCAGAATCTGGACGAGTCGGGGGTCAGCACTTCATCAATTAAGATGACGTCATCTCCGATCAAACCGAACTCAAACTTGGTATCCGCAATAATGATTCCCTTTTCTTCTGCAATTCGACATCCTTGTTGATAAATTTCAATGCTATAATCTCTTACACGGTTTGCCAGGTCTTCACCGATTTTTTGGGCGGCTGTTTCAAAATCAATATTGATATCATGTTCGCCAATATCTGCTTTTGTCGAGGGCGTAAATATCGGTTCGGATAGTCTTTGGGACTCTTTTAAGCCCTTCGGCAGTTTAATTCCGCAAATACGACCTGAATCCTGGTAAGACTTCCAGCCGGAGCCTGATAGATACCCTCGAACAACACATTCGATGGAAAGCGGTTCGGCCTTTCGAACCAGCATACTCCTCCCTTCCAGAATTTTTGCATAGGGGTGACAACTATCCGGATACTCATCTACATTGCTGGTAATCACATGGTGAGGCAAAATTGACACCATTTTGTCAAACCAGAAAAGAGAAATTTGAGTCAGAATCCTTCCTTTTTCCGGTATGGGGTCGGGTAAAATCACATCAAAAGCGGAAATTCTATCCGTAGCGACCATTAAGATATAATTGTCTAGATCATATATATCTCTAACCTTACCTCTTTTTATCAGGTTCAAGTCCGAAAAATGAGTCTCGTATACAGCACCATTCATTAAATTTGTGTCCTTTCCGTTCTTAACGCTCCTCTCATTACATCATTTCGCAAGGCCATGAATCCAGAAAAGTTGAAGTTTAACCTAAACCCTGCAAACTCGACGCCTGGGGATTTAAAACAATTTCTATTGATGAATGCACTCGCTATGCCGGCGCGGCGTTTTCTTTTTTGAATACTTTAATATATTCGGTTAAAATCACACGAGAAGAATCATCAATGTCAATGAACTCAATTCCATATTCATACTGGTTATCCTTAGCAACAGAGTGCATAATCTTCCCTTTAAGATCCACTACATCATCTTCAATACCTAAGGTTATCCATAGCGTCTCTTTTGAAGCTATCGGAAATGTCGTTTCCAAACGAATGCCGGATTCAGAAACATTCAACGTTTTCCCCATTCCTTGTTGTACAACTTCACCGTT
This sequence comes from Desulfobacteraceae bacterium, assembly GCA_030620375.1. Lineage (GTDB taxonomy): Bacteria > Desulfobacterota > Desulfobacteria > Desulfobacterales > UBA5616 > JAUXEW01. Next base: position 24,390 of record JAUXEW010000002.1, read on the forward strand.
TTTTTTTACGCATAAATACAAGAGGTTGAGAGAATTTACCCGTTCATGCCGTCTCTGATTTTCATTCATTATCAGATTCCTTTATAGCAGTAAAAAATGAAATGTTTTATCGGTCCGGATCATTTCATTGCATGCCTTTTGTAAAATTCACAAACCATGAGAGAGGTTGCCGATATACAAGCCGCTCTATTTTCAATTAGATTTTTTAAAGTAGAAGAAAGCTTATTGTATTCCTCTCTGATCCGGGACATGTCCACCTCTTCAAGCATTAAATTTTTTGTCCCGTAGACAGAGGCGGAAAATGGCTCGTGGCCCATAGCAATAAACGGAATAGGACCTATAAAATCTTCTTGATAAAGATTGGCCAGCAGAACATCATCTTCTTTTGTGCGCCTGATGACATATGCACGTCCCTGTTTAATGGTGACAACTTTCTCTTTAGTGTCTCCCGGGCCAATATATAGCTTTTTTTGATTCAATTTCGTCAACGGATCTTTATTAAGGTAGTAGTCTATAGCCCGGTCCGTCGCCTGTTTTAAACGGTTGTCGAGGCTTATTAAAATGCCTTTTAATTCAGGAGACAGACTTCCGAATTCCGTTGACAAGCGATGCGAATCTAAAACGCCGAGAAGTACTTTATCGACAGCTACCACTGAAGCACTTCGAACATAATCTCCCAAAAGAAAAGAGCCGATACTTCCGACAAACGAGCCGTTTCCGATTCGAACAATGTTTACCCTACCCTGCGGTGTTTCTTTAACGATCTGTATGGTTCCTTCCAGTACCACCCATAACCAGGTGCCATGCCTTCCCTCTAGAACAATATCATCTCCCGCTTGAAACTCTTCTTCATCCAAAACATATATGTAATCAACCAGAGGGCCCTTGACAGTCGGTTGTGAGACGCCCATCACCATCGAATCTTCGGATGCTTCTTCAATCGTGATGGGGCCCAATTTATCGATTTCATGATCATCGAGCATTTTTAGACCGCTTAAAATGAGCTGCATACGACTTTCATGGATTTTGATCTCAGCTTGGACGTTTTCCAACCAAAACTCAAACGTCCCCTGTGTCCACCCGAACAATGAATAAAGCGCATCAAGGCCGGTCTTTGAACTGGCTGTCGCATTAATCGGGTTACCTTTGATAAAATATATTGTTCCGGGATCGGCTGCATATTCACTTGAAATTTTTAAAACTCCGGTACTACCAAGGGATCCGATGAGTTGAATAAGATCTCCCAAACCGAAAAAGCTTAAATTTCCGGAAAAGACCGATTCCGAATCCATATCCGATTTTATTGGACCCATTTAAATTGCCTTTGAAGAGAGATCAACGTTAATTTTAAGCATTCCGTCAAGGTTTTTCCAACGCCTTCCCCTGTTACGGCACTACACGGGAATGAAGGTGCTTTCAGTTGCCGGTTTAAATCTCTTTCCATCTGTTCGATTGACATTATGGGTAGTCCTTCATCAGCCAAATCTCGCTTGTTATATTGCAGTACCAAAGGAATTTTAAAAACACTCATCCCGTATTCTTTTAAATTCATCTGCAAATCTTTAAGGGAAAGCATGTTTTTTTCACGCCGGACTTTCAAAGAATCCGCAACAAAGACAACGCCGTCAACGCCTTTTAATACTAATTTCCGTGTGGATGAGTATTTAACTTGTCCGGGCACGGTATATAGTTGAACCCTGATGTCACACCCTTTTATCTTTCCCAATTCCATGGGAAGAAAATCAAAAAACAATGTACGATCACCTTCTGTGTTAATGGAAACCATATCACCGGCAATCTGTTTTTTAAATGTTTTAAATGTATACTCCAGGTTTGTTGTCTTTCCACATCTTCCGGGACCGTAATAGACGACTTTGCATTCGATTTCACGTTTTTTCAGATTTAATACAGGCATATAGCAAGCTCCACATCAAGGATTCGAGTATAAACCCCTTTTCATCTAAAGCTTCAGGTAAAGTACGAGGGTTTTTTAAACTTAGTTCGCTGATAACTAAACCGGCTTATTTTTTTTTATCGACATCCGTTTTTTTTGATTTTTTGATGGACGCCATTATGTCAAATTCCTCAAACTCCTCCTTTTCAAAGGTAATCGGCTTCAGTTTTTTAGGTTTGGTTTCCGGCTTTTTGACCTGTGCCTTGGCTCCAGGGATTTCTTTTGGTTTTTGAGGTGTTGCCGTGGTTTCGGCGGCTTCAACTTCTTCAAATTTTGCCATATCCGGTTCGACAACCTCATCAACTTCGGTTTTTTCAGGAAGCGTTTTGTCGATTCCTTTATTTTTAAACGCCCCCTGGACAAATTTCCTCAACGTATCGAGTTGTTTCTTTGTCAAAAGATCATTTGAAAGCCATTGCTCATATTGCTTTGCGACATCATCATATTTGGATTCTAATAAATAACAATTCATAATCTGCCTGGCCGCATCGAGTCGTATCGGTTCTATTTCGATAAGCTTCTGCAATTCAATGATGGCTCTACTGAATTGTCCGAATTTGATGAGTGCTTTAGCCCCTTCCAGTTCAGCCGCATATTTATCTTCTCCTTCTACAGCGGTAAACATTTTGGTAATGAGGTCCTGCGATTCTTTGGTCATCTTCGGTGACATGACTTTCTTTTCAACTATGGCAATTTCCTTTTCGAGAGTATTTATTTTGTCGGAAATGGCCCCAATAATTTTTTTCCCTTCTTGAGGTTTCAGGTTATTCTGAACAAACCCAAGTGTTTTCTGGTACTTATCCTTTGCTTCTGCCAACAGTCCCTGTGTTTTATATATATCCACTTCTTTTAATAAAGATTTAATGGTTGATTTGATATCCATCTGCAACCTCATGCTTGCTGAGTGCATATCGTTTGATATGAGATGGTGGCTGAACGAAAGCCGCCCGTCTCCTCATTTAGCGCTGAAAAGCGTCACTAAAGTGCCTGCTTCGGGTTTAGATTTTGGCATGCAACGACGCTTTTCAGCGATAAAATTTCGCTTTTCGTTCGGACACCAAAAAGATTATCAATGCGTTATAAAATTTATCATTTAAATCTAACTTGATTTAATACAATTTGTCAATATTTGAAGTCCTGATTTTTCTTCTGACCATCTAAATCGAACTTTTTACGAGACTGTCAACATTCTAATCGAGAGATGATCCAAATATTTAAATCCTATCATGAAATAAATATATTGACAATCCTAAGCGCTCTCGTTATCCAAAAAGTTTGATAAAAGCCTAACCCGGATAAAACGGAGAGTCGGCAAACTCAGATTAAAGGTTTAAACATATTTCTGAAGGAGAAATGATTATGAAAAATAAAGTTACGGTAGTCGGGGCGGGAAACGTTGGCGCTACGGTCGCTCAACGGATCGCTGAAAAAGAATTGGCAGATGTTGTTGTAATAGACATTGTCGACGGTTTGCCTCAGGGAAAGGCGCTGGACCTCACAGAAGCGGCACCTGTGGAAAAACATGATGCCCGTATAATCGGTACCAACCGATACGAAGATTCAGCAGGGTCGGATATCGTTATTATTACGGCAGGAATCCCCAGAAAGCCGGGCATGAGCCGTGATGACCTCATCAGCACAAATGCCGGTATTATGAAAAATGTAACCGAACAGGTCGCCAAACAGTCGCCTGATGCCATACTGATTATTGTAAGCAACCCCCTTGATGCCATGTGTCATGTAGCTTACGATACGAGTGGTTTTTCAAAAACCAAGGTTGTTGGAATGGCCGGTGTTCTCGATTCCGCTCGATTTAGAGCGTTTATCGCGATGGAATTGAATGTGTCCGTAGAAAATACACATGCATTTGTTCTGGGCGGACATGGCGACACCATGGTTCCGTTGCCACGTTACTCCACTGTTGCGGGAATACCGATTACCGAATTACTAACCCGGGACCGTATTGATGCATTGATTGAAAGAACGGCAAAAGGCGGTGCTGAAATTGTCAGCCTTCTTAAAACCGGTAGTGCCTATTATGCACCATCGGCTGCGGCCGTTGAAATGGCGGAGGCGATTCTAAAAGACAAAAAGAAAATTTTGCCCTGTGCCGCATACCTTGAAGGCGAATATGGGTTTAACGATCTATTCATCGGTGTCCCGGTGAAGTTGGGAACCAACGGAGTCGAAGAGATTATTGAAATCAATTTAACGGATGATGAGAAAGCAGCATTGCAAAAGTCTGCAACCGCCGTTCAGGAGCTTAAAGATAAAATAAGAGAACTGGGTGCTTAGAAGCTGTTTCAAAACCGCTTTCCCTGCTGGTTTGGAAAATAAGTTTTACTCCTGCGCATCTTTAAAAGTTCTTAATACGGATTCGGCCACCTTGGTATTCATTCCGGGCAACTCGCTTAGCTCTTTCAACGATGCTGCCCGGATTTTTTGGATACCCCCAAAATGTTTTAAAAGCGTTTCTTTCCGTTTGCCGGCAATTCCGGGAATCGTATCTAAAAAGGAACGCATCGATGCGATAGTTCTTTTCCGTCGGTGAAATGAAATGGCAAATCGGTGTGATTCGTCCCTTATCCGCTGCAGAAACAGAAGAAGGTCCTGGTCCTTTCCAAAGTTAATCGGATTGGACCGGCCCGGTTGATATATTTTGTCTCGGGTCTCCCCTCTTCTCTCATCTTTTTTAGCAATGGCGATAATGTCGAACGCAGCGTTCAGATTTAAGTCTTTGATCACGGAAGCGGAGATGTTCAATTGGCCCTTGCCGCCATCAACCATAAGAAGATCTGGAAACGGTGCTGAACCTTCTCCTTTTTCAAACCGTCGATTTAGAACCTCCGACATGCAAGCATAGTCATCCGGTTCGGTAACGCTTTTAATATTAAATTTTCGATAAGACGATTTTTCAGGCTTAGCGTTTTCAAAAGTAACCATGCCGGCAACGGGTATTTTTCCTGAAAGATTAGAGTTATCAAAACACTCGATACGTCGTGGAAATTTTTTGAGATTTAATCGTTTCTGAAGCCTCTTGAGCAGATCCTGTTCGGTCATGTTTGATGCAATCCAATCATCAAGTGATGTTTTTGCATTTTGAATTGCCATCTTAACCAGACGATTTTTTTCACCCCGCTGCGGACAACGGATACTCACTTTTTGTTCCTTGATGTTGCGGAGAAAATCTTCCAGCATAGATGTGGATTCTAACGGAACAGAAACCAGGATTTCCTGCGGGATAAAATGAAGTTTTTCATAATACTGTTTGATAAAGGATTCCATTAGTTCTGCTTTTGTTGCCATGGTCTCATTGAAATTAAAATTACGCGAACCCCTTAAATATCCGTTTCGAACCGTCAGCATCATAATTGTCGAATAGGGGGATGTGGCGGCAACGGCAAACACATCCCTGTCTTTAAGGTCGGACACCACTACCACTTGTTTTTCCAGAGTTTTTTCCAATGCAAAGACCCTGTCCCGAAGTTCGGCCGCTTTCTCATAATCTCTGATTTCGGCGACCGCCACCATTTCCGATTTCATTTTTCGGATTAGATCCGGTGTTTTCCCTTTTAGGAACAGGACAACTTCATTCACAATTTCATGGTAATCGGATGGATTGACTCTAAGACAGCACGGCGAAAGGCATGTGTTCATTTGGTAATTTAAACACGGGCGATCTCGTCTCTGGGGTTCCCTTGTTTTACATTTCCTTAGCTTAAAGGTTTTGTTTATAACCTTAAGGGTCTCTCGTACGGCGTGCGCGGAGGAATACGGACCGAAATACAGGCAGTCATCTTTTTTAATTTTACGAACAATCGTAAGATTCGGATACGGGCTATTTACATCCAAGCGAAGCGATGGATATCGTTTATCATCCTTTAAAATAACATTGTACCGCGGTCTATACCTTTTAATGAGGTTGGATTCAAGAATAAAGGCCTCTTTTTCCGTGCCGGTAATGATGGTGTCAAAGGCCGTGATCTTCTTTATCAATGCACCGGTTTTAGCGTCTTTACGGTCATTGCGGGAAAAATAAGACGACAACCGCTTTCTCAAGTTTCCGGCTTTTCCCACATAAATCACCCTGCCGTCTGTATCTTTCATGATATAGACGCCGGGGCCTGTTGAAACCCGGGATAATTTGTTGATAACGTTTTCCTTCATTTTATATTTCAAATACCAATCGTTTTTTCAGATCATTAATCCGGTCTCTTAGCCCGGCTGCCTTTTCAAATTCAAGTGCTTTTGCGGCCTCTTTCATTTCCTTTTCCATTTGCAGGATCATATCCTCAAAAGCATCAAGGCTTTCGAACTCCAGAATGTCTTCCTGAACTTTTTCAACAGTGATGTAATCAGACTCATAAACCGACTCAAATATACTGGAAATTTCTTTTTTTATGGTGGTCGGTGTTATCCCGTGCCGCTTATTGTGTAATTTTTGAATTTTTCTGCGACGGTAAGTTTCATCGATTGCATGCCGCATTGATTTAGTTACAGCATCTCCATACATGATAATCATCCCCCTCACATTTCTAGCGGCACGACCACAGGTTTGGATGAGTGATCTTTCGGAACGTAAAAACCCTTCTTTGTCTGCATCAAGAATGGCCACCAAGGAAACCTCAGGAATATCCAGGCCCTCGCGCAACAGGTTGATACCGATCAGTACGTCGAATTTCCCCATTCGCAGGTCCCTTATAATATCCATTCTTTCCAATGTTTTGATGTCTGAATGAAGATAACGAACCCTGATTCCCAGATCGGCATAATATTCCGTCAGGTCTTCCGCCATACGTTTCGTTAAAGTGGTAACCAAGACGCGTTCATCTCTATTTTTGCGAGTGAGAATTTCTTCAAACAAATCATCTACCTGGTAGGTTGCATCTCGAACTTCAATAGCGGGGTCGATCAGGCCGGTGGGTCTTACGATTTGTTCAACAATAGCGTTTTTGCTTTTTGTCAGTTCGAATTCGGCAGGTGTTGCAGAAACATAAATTACCTGATTGATCTTAGATTCATATTCGTCAAATCTTAAAGGTCGGTTATCCAGTGCCGATGGCAGCCTGAATCCATACTCAACGAGTGTTTTCTTGCGGGACCTGTCACCTTTATACATGCCGCGAATTTGAGGAATCGAAATATGGCTTTCGTCGATAAAAATCAGATAGTCGTTTGGAAAATAATCCAGCAAGGTTGGCGGCGGTTGGCCGTACGCTCTTTCGGTCAAGTGGCGTGAATAGTTTTCAATTCCGTTACAATAGCCCAACTCCATCATCATTTCCAGATCAAATTGTGTCCGTTCTTCTATGCGTTGCGCTTCGATCAACTTGTTTTCATTTCGAAAATATTCCATCCGTTCTTTCAGTTCTTCTATGATCGCTTTCCGGGCTCGCTCAATGTTTTGTTGATGCGTAACAAAATGGCTGGCGGGGAAGATGGCAATGGATTTTAATTTCCTTTTAACGACTCCTTTTAACGGGTTAATCTCGGCAATTTTTTCAATTTCATCCCCGAAAAAATCGATTCGGACAGCCTTGTCTTCTTCATAGGCAGGAAATATCTCGACCCGATCACCTCTAACCCTGAATGTGCCACGATGAAAATCGACGTCATTCCGTTCATATTGAATCAACACCAAATCGGATAGGAGTTTGTCCCGGGGCAATTCCATATGCTGGGTTACATCAATTCGCATGGACAAGTAGTCTTCGGGTGCGCCAAGACCAAAAATGCAGGACACGCTTGCCACGACTATAGTATCCCTTCTGGACAATACGGAACGTGTTGCAGAGTGCCTTAGCTTATCAATCATTTCATTGATGGAGGAATCCTTTTGTATATAGGTATCACTGGAAGGGATGTAGGCCTCGGGTTGATAGTAGTCATAATAGCTGACAAAATATTCGACTGCATTGTCAGGAAAAAGAAGCTTAAATTCATTGTAAAGTTGTGCGGCAAGCGTTTTGTTTGGGGCAACAACGAGTGTCGGTTTATTCACCCTTGCAATGAGATGCGCCATGGTAAATGTTTTACCGGAACCGGTAACGCCTAACAGGACTTGATCTTTTTTACCGTTTTTAATGCCGTTGTGTAGTGTGTCTATGGCGACCGGCTGATCGCCCATTGGTTTAAAATTTGAAACTAATTTAAAAGCGGTCATCACTCTTTTGTTTTCCAGATCGTTCCTTCCGATCGATCCTCTAATACGATGTTCATGTCGGCAAGTTGCTGTCGAATCCTGTCGGCCTTATCCCATTGTTTGGTATTTCTGGCCTGGGCTCTCTCATTGATCAGTTTTTCAATCTCATCGGCATCCAAGGATTTTTTGTCCAGAACCATTGATTTCTTATTGTCGAAATACTGCCGGGGAGATTGAGACAAGATTCCCAGTATTTCTCCCATTCTCAAAATGCCCGACCAACCTGAGCGGACAAGCATTTCTGCCTGCGGTGTCCATTCATCTTTATGATCATCCATAATTCGATTGATGGCGCGTGCCGCATCGAACAGAATACCGATTCCCCGGGCAGTATTAAAATCGTCATTCATGGCCTCACAAAACCGGGACCAGTAGTTATCCGGGTGTGCTTCATTTGACAAATGCGGATTGCCAATCTTGTCCTCAATACGTTCAACCAGGGTGTAAAGCCTGTCAAGCCCCGCCCCGGCGTCTTCCATCACTTGTTTGCTAAAGTCGATAGGGCTTCGGTAATGGTTAGACAGCAAAAACAGACGAATAGCCTCTGGGTGAAAAGATTTGATAACGTCCTTGATCATTAAGAAGTTGCCCAGAGATTTGGACATTTTTTCCTTGTTTATATTGACAAATCCGTTATGGACCCAAAATCTGGAAAACGGCATGCCAAAAGCACTTTCAGATTGGGCGATTTCGTTTTCATGATGAGGGAAGATCAAATCTTTTCCACCACCATGGATATCAAATGTGTTGCCTAAAAAATGGTTGCTCATGGCCGAACATTCAATATGCCATCCCGGTCGCCCCTTTCCCCAAGGGCTTTCCCAATAAGGTTCTCCCGGTTTCATTGATTTCCATAATGCAAAATCCAACGGGTTTTGTTTTCGAGCGTCCACATCAACCCGGGCGCCGGCCACCATATCTTCGAGTTTCCGTCCGGAGAGTTTTCCATAAGTCTTAAATCGTTCAATCGTAAAAAAAACATCGCCATCCACTTGATACGCCAGCCCCTTCTTCATTAACGCTTCAATCACCCTGATGATATCATCAATATGTTCGGTGGCCTTTGGTTCAACAGTTGCTCTTTCGACATTCAATGCATCCATATCTGAATGAAATTCCTGAATATATTTTTCGGATAGGGTTTTGGTGTCGATGCCCATTTCGTTGGCGCGATTGATGATTTTATCGTCGATATCCGTAAAATTTCTTACATAAATGACTTCATATCCCTTGGATTTGAAGTAACGAAAAATCACATCAAAAATGACTACCGATCGTGCATGTCCGATATGACAGGAATCATATACGGTTGGACCACAGACATACATCTTAACTTTACCGGGTTCAAGGGGCTCAAAGATCTCTTTTTTTTTGGTCAACGTATTGTATATTCGAATCGTCATCTGTAGTTTTATCCTCTATTTTTTTCACTTATGCAAAAAGAATAAGGTCCCGTCACGGCGTGACGCTGCCGATGATACCCCATCTCCTGCGTTGCCAAGGGTTCGCAGTAGCTTACCACGGCTTCACCCTTGGACGCCTTGGATCTTACGCAGCCTCGACTTTCGCTCAATTGAAGTGCTAATCAATTTTTCCTGTCAATTAATGCAATGCAACCGGCAACGATCCCATGGCCTTTTCCGACCAGCCC
>JAUXEW010000128.1 GCA_030620375.1 Desulfobacteraceae bacterium
AGTGGTAACATAAGGAACACGGAATTTAATAGCCGCTCGCCGGATATCATACCCGTCCCGTTTGGTTTCACCACCGGTTCCGGTATTCACGATGAGCTGAATTTCCCCGTTTTTAACAGCATCCACCACATGCGGACGCCCTGCCGACACTTTTTTTACGGTTCTGTTATTTATTCCGTGGCCCTTTAAAAATTTGGATGTGCCCCGGGTCGCCGAAATAGAAAACCCCAGATCACGAAACTGCTTTGCCACGGGCAGGACAGCCGTTTTATCCCGCTCCTGGACACTTATAAAAACCGTTCCGCTGATGGGAAGGTTTTGTCCGGCGCCAAGCTGGGCCTTTGCATATGCCGATCCGAACCCCGTACCAATCCCCATGACTTCACCGGTGGATTTCATTTCAGGACCCAACAGGGTGTCTACATCCGGAAACCGGTCAAACGGCATCACCGCTTCCTTAACAGACACATGTGAAGGAACCACCTCCCGGGTTAAGCCTAACCCATGTAATGTCTTCCCCACCATGACTTTTGTGGCAATTTTGGCCAGAGGAACACCCGTCGCCTTACTGACGAACGGAATAGTCCGAGACGCTCTGGGATTGACTTCAAGAACGTACAACTGATTTTTTTTGATGGCATACTGAACATTCATCAGGCCGATGACGTTGAGTTCCTTTGCCATGGCCTTAGTGGCGAGGGCAATTTCATTGAGCATGCCCGGTTTAATGCTGTAAGACGGGAGCACACATGCGGAATCTCCTGAATGAACTCCGGCTTCTTCGATATGTTCCATAATACCGCCGATAATGGTGACCTTTCCGTCTGATATGGCATCCACATCCACTTCAACGGCGTCTTCCAAAAACCTGTCAATCAGCACCGGGTGGCCCGGTGAAGTATGAATGGCCAGGCGGAAAAATTTTTCAAGCTCTGCCTGGTCGTAAACGATTTTCATGGCCCGCCCCCCCAGCACATAGGAAGGCCGAACCATAACCGGATATCCGATGAATTCGGCCACGGCTACCGCCTCCTCAATAGTTACTGCCGTACCGTTTACCGGTTGAACCAGCCCCAGTTTCTTCAACATGGCCTGGAACTGTTTTCGGTCTTCGGCACGATCGATACTGTTGGGCTGGGTTCCTAAAATCGGTATGCCGGCATTAAACAGCGGTACGGAAAGATTCAAAGGCGTCTGGCCGCCGAACTGAACGATCACTCCCATGGGTTTTTCGGTTTCAACGATGTGCAGTACGTCTTCTTTTGTCAGCGGCTCAAAATAGAGTTTATCAGACGTGTCGTAGTCCGTACTCACGGTTTCCGGGTTACTGTTTACCATGATGCTTTCAATGCCTTCTTCTTTCAGAGCAAAAGAAGCATGAACGCAACAGTAATCAAATTCAATGCCCTGGCCGATACGGTTGGGGCCGCCGCCTAAAATCATCACTTTTTTCTGATCGGAAACCCTGGCTTCGCATTCTGTCTCATAAGTGGAATAGTAATACGGCGTCGCGGCTTTAAACTCCGCCGCACATGTATCCACAAGCTTATACACCGGACGAATCCCGAAGGCGCTCCGCCGAGCTTTAATCTGATCTTCCGTGGCTGCAAAGAGGTGTGAAAGCTGGACATCGGAAAATCCCAAAGACTTTGCCTTTTTTAGCAAGGGCTCTGAAAGGGCCGGTTTTTTATCGTCCACCTGCTCTTCAAAATCTATGATCTGTTTAAGCTGATGCAAAAACCAGGGGTCAATACCGGACAGTTCATAGATGGTTTCAATGGACATTTTCTTAATCAGGGCATACCGCAGATAAAAGAGCCGCCGGGAGTTTGGAGTGGCCAGTTTTTGCTCGATTTCCGAGTCGGATATGTCGGCGACCATTTTAAATTCCGCATCTTTTCCATCCGCACCCAGTCCGAATCGCCCGATCTCAAGAGATCGGATACATTTTTGAAACGCCTCCTTAAACGTTCTGCCGATGGCCATGGTTTCCCCCACGGATTTCATTGCCGTGGTCAGATAATCGGCGGTTTCCGGAAATTTTTCAAAGGTCCAGCGGGGAATTTTAACCACGCAGTAGTCCAGTGCCGGCTCAAAGGACGCCATGGTTTCACCCGTAATATCATTGGGAATTTCATCAAGGGTATATCCCACCGCCAATTTTGCAGCGATCTTGGCAATGGGGAACCCCGTAGCCTTGGATGCCAATGCCGAGCTTCTGGAAACCCGGGGATTCATTTCCACAACGATCATCTCCCCGGTTGCCGGGTGAACCGCGAACTGGACGTTAGACCCGCCGGTATCCACTCCGATTTCACGCATGATGTCCAAAGCGGCATCCCGCATCTTTTGGTATTCTTTATCGGTTAACGTCTGGATCGGTGCCACGGTGATACTGTCGCCGGTATGAATACCCATAGGGTCCATATTTTCAATAGAGCAGACAACGACCACATTGTCGTTTTTATCTCGCATGACCTCCAGTTCAAACTCTTTCCAGCCGAGCACCGATTCTTCCAGCATGACCTGATGAATCAGACTGGCGTCCAGGCCGGCTTTTGCCCGGATTTCAAGATCCTCGGGATTATAAGACACGCCGCCGCCGGTTCCCCCTAAGGTAAAGCTGGGCCGGATGATAAGGGGAAAATTGATATCCGCCGCAATGGCCCGGACATCTTCCATACTGACGGCAATGCCGCTTTGGGGAATGCGAAGCCCGATATGGTTCATGGCTTTCCGGAACAGGTGCCGATCTTCAGCCTTTTGAATGGCCCCGATGGACGCCCCGATTATCTCAACATTGTATTTTTCCAGCAGACCCCTTTCGGCCAAGTTTATCGCCATGTTCAGGCCGGTTTGGCCGCCCACGGTAGGCAGCAGGGCATCGGGCCGTTCACGTTCGATGATCATTTCAACGACATCCGGAGTGATGGGTTCAATATAGGTACGATCGGCTATCTCCGGATCGGTCATTATGGTGGCCGGGTTGCTGTTGATTAGTATGACTTCAAAGCCTTCCTCCTTTAAGGCTTTACAAGCCTGGGTGCCGGAATAGTCAAATTCGCAGGCCTGACTGATGATAATAGGACCTGCGCCAATGATTAAAATTTTATCTATATCGGTTCGTTTCGGCATATTTTATTAACTACCACTGCTATAAAGAGACCCTTAAGGCTTTTCATGACGTCTTCATCATTTCAGCAAACTGCCTAAAAAGATATCCGGCGTCATGGGGACCCGGGGATGCTTCCGGATGATATTGAACGGAATACACCGGCAATTTTTTATGTTCAAACCCCTCCAGGGTGCTGTCATTTAAATTGATATGGGTAACTTCCACATCTTTCCCCACAAGGCTGTCAATATCCACAGCAAATCCGTGATTTTGCGAAGTAATTTCTATTCTACCCGTGAATAGATTTTTCACCGGCTGGTTTGCCCCTCGGTGGCCGAATTTTAGCTTAAACGTAGTGCCGCCCAAGGCGATCCCCAGTAGCTGGTGGCCCAGACAGATACCGAACAGGGGACGATATCCCAACAGGTTTTTTATGGTATCGACGGCATATTGAACCGGTTCGGGATCTCCAGGCCCGTTTGACAGAAAAATTCCATCTGGACTCAGGGCTTTTACCGTTTCAGCGCTTGTGGCGGCAGGCACGACCAGAATCTCAAACCCCTGGCCTGCCAGGCATCTTAAGATATTGTATTTAATCCCGAAATCAAAAGCCACCACGGACCGTTTTTTTCCCCGGTGTTTCCAGATAGTGTGATCCGGTGGTTCGATGCCGGTATCGAACGGCATTACCCGGCCGTTGGACCAAAAGTAGGGTCTGCTCGTGGTAACCACCTGAGCCAGGTCCTGCCCTGTCATACGCGGTATTCCATTGGCCTTTTTCACCAGAGACGCTGAATCCAAATCGTGGGTCGAAATCACCGCCCGCATCGCCCCGGCAGTTCTGATATGTAGCGTCAAAGCGCGGGTATCCAGGTCCTCAACCCCCATGATACCCTGGCCTTTCAAGTAATCGGCGAGGGTACCCGTTGCTCTGAAATTACTGGGGTGCGGCTGGTATTCCTTGATCAAAAAGGCAGCAACCTGGACCCTGTCGGACTCCACATCCTCTAAATTGACACCGTAGTTCCCCACCAAAGGGTAGGTCATGCTTACCATTTGACCCCGGTAGGACGGATCTGTCAACACTTCCTGATATCCGGTCATGGCGGTATTAAACACCACCTCGCCCGATGCTTCTCCGGGCCCGGTAAAAGACCGGCAAGAAAAAATTCTGCCGTCTTCAAGTGCTAGCAATGCATCCATTTTTTTGTTGAAGCTCCCTGCAGCATTGCCCATGATATAGTCTTCTCCACCTTTGGCGCCGTACATAAAAATCTGTCCGACATCGCCAAATATCACAAGCGCCTGCTCCACTTTTGTTATGTGTCGCGACCGGGTTCGGTCCTAAATCGGCTATATCCGCCACCCTTTCTGATCAATGTAAAACGGATGTTAAGGCTTACGTTTATCTTTGAGAACATGATTGGAAATGACGATCCGTTGTATTTCAGATGTGCCTTCATAAATGGTAAACACGCGGGCATCTCTATACAGGCGTTCAATGGGATAGTCCTTGGTAAACCCATACCCGCCATGAATCTGTAACGCCTTTGCCGTAATTCGATTGGCCATCTCCGATGCAAACAGTTTGGCCATGGATGCCTGGGCCGTATAATTCTCTCCCCTGTCCTTCATAGCGGCGGCTGACAACATTAATTGCCATGCCGCTTCGATTTCAGTTGCCATATCCGCAATGATCCAGCGCAGGCCCTGAAATTTAGAGATCGGTTGGCCGAACTGACTCCGATTCTTCGCATATTTTATCGCTTCGTCCATTGCGGCCTTAGCGACGCCGATGGATTGGGCGGCAATACCGATTCTCCCGCCATCAAGTGCCGTCATGGCAATTTTAAACCCATCGCCTTCGCTACCCAATATGTCTTCGACAGGAACACGGCAGTTTTCAAAAATCAGATCTGTTGTATCGGAAGCTCGAAGCCCCATCTTGTCTTCAGTTTTCCCAACAACTAATCCAGGCGTATCTTTTTTGACGATAAACGCACTTATCCCTTTATGGCGCTTGCTCTCATCCGTTTTGGCCGTGACGATAACTACCCCCGAATTCTTCCCGCTGGTTATAAAGCGCTTGGTCCCATTTAAAACATAGTGATCACCGTCACAAACGGCTGTCGTTGACTGAGCCACCGGATCAGAACCGGCGTTAGGTTCCGTTAAGGCAAACGCCCCAATGGCTTTACCGGCTGTAAGCAACGTTAAAAACCTTTGTTTCTGATCTTCCGTACCGAATCTTAAAATACTCTCGCAGACGATAGAGTTGTGGACGGACATCACAACCGCTGTTGCCGCACAGGAATAAGCTATTTCCGAAAGGGATAGAACATAACTCACGGTATCAGCCCCTTCACCCCCGTATTCAAATGGCACCATCATTCCCATCAGCCCCAATTCCGCCATCTTTTTAAGATTTTCTCCCGGGAACGCTTTGGTTTGGTCACGTTCCATGGCAGTCTCGGCAATCACCTTTCTTGAAAACTCCCGGACCATTGACTGAATCATGAGTTGTTCGCCGGTAAGTTTAAACTGCATACATCACTCCTTTTTTATCGGAAATCATCTATTTTTCGACCGTCAGGGCACATAAACAACTACCAACAGCTCCGCATCTTTCTTCCCCATGTTCTTTAGCTTATGCCGAATTCCCGAGTTAAAATGAAGAGAATCCCCTTCCTTTAACCTATTTACATGCTCCCCGACGGTCACTTCGATCCTTCCGGACAAAACATATACAAATTCTTCTCCTTCATGCTGATACGAAACTCCTTTATGTTCCTGCATGGCTTCAATAGATATCCGAAAAGCCTTTATATGTTTACTTTCAGCACCAGGTGTCAGCGTTGTATACGCGTAGTCCTCTGTACGCTGCTGATAGGCTTTTACGCGGTTTTTTCTGGTAGATTCCTGTTCACGCAAAAGAAAGCTTGAATCGACCTCCAACGCTTTTGCAATTTGCAATAAGGTCCCCACGGGCGGTCTATCTTTACCGGCTTCTATCTTTTTAAGATAATCAATCGTGTATCCGGTTTCATTCGCCATACTATCGAGGGAAATTTTTTTATCCGTCCTTAACTTTTTTATTTTTTTCCATACCGGAACAAAGGTTTCGGTCTTTTTAGCGGCCATCATGCCTCCATTTGCCTATAGTTTTACGTCTACCTGCAAACTTACTCACCATATACATCTTTGTATTCGACGCGCAAATCCCGTTTTAAAACCTTGCCACTGGGAAGCTTGGGCAATTCATTAACGATAATCACTTTCTTGGGGACCTTGTAACCGGCGAGACCCGCTTTACAGTGCTGAACAATTTCGGCTTCCGCTAACGATTTCTCCTGTGCCGGAACGACAAAAGCCGTTACCGCTTCCATCCATCGGGGGTGAGAAATGCCGACAACCACAACCTCGGCCACCTTTGGATGATCGGCAATCCATCCTTCTATTTCAACTGAGGACACGTTTTCCGCTCCTGACTTTATCATGTCTTTTTTTCGATCCACAAAGTAGTAAAAGCGTTCCTCGTCCATGATGCCGAGATCGCCTGTGTGGTGCCACCCGTTTTTGAATGTTTGCCGGGTCTTTTCCTCTTCCTTGTAATACCCAAGCATAACGGCCGGACTTCGAACCACCATTTCCCCGATGGTTCCGGGAGGGACTTCCTCATCGTTTTGATCCACCACTTTCATTTCCACCATAGTGTGGGACTGTCCGATGGCCTCAGCACCGCCGAAACGCTCTCCGGATTCCTTCATCTTTCGCAAAATATCGGCCGATTTAAGCATGGCGCCCAGCGGCGTCACTTCGGACTGACCATAGTAGTTTGAAAAGGAGGCATCCGGCAGAAGGTTCATGATTTTTTTCATCATGGCATCTGTAGTGGGACTGCCGTACAGGTTGACACTTCGCAGTGATCCAAAAAGTTCCTGGATAAGGGCTTCTCCTCCCGGTGTGTTAAGAAGATTGGCCATTACCGTTGGAGCGACGTTGGCGCTGGTGATTTCACCACTTTTAAACACCTCCATAACAACTGGCGGATCAGGCCGGTGGAGCATAATCATGCGACTCCCCATCGTAAACAGGGTCAAGAGCGAAGCGTGACCGGCTACGTGGAAAAGGGGTACCACCCCCAGACTGGTGTCATCCGGGAGCAATACATTACCGAAATCTAAAGCCATGTTCATCACGCAGGTATGCCAGTTGGCATGGCTGTTCATCACTCCTTTGGGCATTGCCTCGGTACCGCTGGTGTACATCAGGCTAAGCACGTCATCACCGTTGATTAAGACATAAGGTTCTTCGTCGGAGTGTTTATCGGAACAAAGGTCGTCAAAATCAATCCAGCCTTCGGGCAGGGCTGTCCGGCCGTTCAGGTTGATCATAACAAAATGCTTGATGCTGGGAAGGTTCCGCTCAATTTCCCGAATTGTATCGACAAGGTCATCTTCCACAATACATATCAACGGCTCGGAATGATTGATGAGCGGTTCGATTTCGCGCCCTTTAAGCGCGTAATTCAGCGGGGTAATCCAGGCGCCGATTTTGGCCAGGGCCGCAATATAAATAACATACTGAATACAGTTATAGGAAATGATGGCAACCCGCGTATCCTTTTCAACACCGAGCCCCATCAAGGCATTCGCCAAACGATTGGCCCGCTGGTTCAGTTCCCTGTAAGTAATGCGTCCTTTTATTTCTCCATCATAATTGTAAACAATTGCTTCTTTTTCGGGTTTGTTAAGTGCTGTTCTTTTGAGAAAATCACCGACACATAGCCGTCTCATCACATTGCCCTGCAGTACCTTTTCCATTATAACGCCCTCCTGTAAAAATTATTTATATTTCTAGGGCTCAAGCCCTTTCACTTTTTTTTAAACCTAAAACCTGCAATTAATTGAGGGGTCGGGGAGTTTCTTTCAAAAAACCACATTCCATAGCCTCTTAGATCATTATGGTTAACAATCGTGTACTGTTTGAGGATGTTAGGG
>JAUXEW010000262.1 GCA_030620375.1 Desulfobacteraceae bacterium
AAGGGAAACTGCTCTTTTGATGAAATCAAACCGGTGATCACTCGTTATTTCGGATTGAAATTTGAAGGCAATCCTCTGGAAGATCAGATGATCCTTCTGGATTATCAACTCGACATGCTTAAGGATGCCTATCTTCTCAGCATGAGGGGTGAGGAAGTGAATTCAATAGATCCGACGGCAGCGCTTCTTTACGGCAACTACGAACCCTTGACCGTTACCATCACCCACCTCTTAAACAACAAGGCGGGACTTGGCTGGACATCTTATCAACACACCGGGGTGCCTGTTTCTACATCCGCTATGGGTGTGGGGGCCGACATTTTTAATGGCTACTATGATAATACGGACGTTGCCCTGAAGATCATGTCTGTTATGGGCATACCTCCAAAAATTCACATCGCTCATCATCCAGACGTTAAATAATATGGTTCTTCTCCAAATTAGTTTGAGAAGAGGGTCCAAGGATTCAAGGGGTCAAGGATTGACCCCTTGTACCCTCTGGGATCACACCTGCTCAATTGAAGATAACCCAATTTTGCCTTAATTAACACCAACTAATCGGGAGATGATCCAATAATATGAAAAAAACAACATCACGTCATAAGAGAGACGCTGTTTTGGTTGCTTTCTTTATAATTCTCTCCGTTATGGTGCTATTGCTACCCACAGGCTTTGAAAAATCAGCAGAAGAACGTTCTGTACGCTGTCGGGGAAAAATCCTTTCTGTGGATAATTCGGATATCCGTCAAATGGGAATTGTCAAAACCGGCAATCAGGAAGTTAAATTGGAAATTCTGAATGGCCGATTCAAGGGCCGTTTCGTGCGCGGCAATAATATGCTTATGGGGCATATGGATCGCGACAAGATCTACGCAGTTGGAGATACGGCACTGGTGATGCTGTCCCTTGATCAAAACGGAAACATCACATTCGTCAACCCTCAAGATCATTATCGCCTTGAATTGGAACTGGTATTACTGGGATCATTTTCATTGCTTCTGATCCTTTTCGGCGGATGGACGGGTGCCAAGGCGCTTCTGTCTTTTATCTTTGCAGCTCTTGTGCTCTGGAAAGTCTTAGTTCCCTTGCTGCTGCAAGGATATCACCCGATTTTCCTTTCTCTGATCATAGTAACCATCCTGACCGCTTCGATCATTTTTCTTGTAGCGGGTATCAATCGTAAAGGCATGGTCGCTTTTTCCGGCGCTTTTCTGGGAATTCTGACCAGTTGTCTGCTTGCCACATTTTTTACCCGTAAATTTCATGTTCACGGCGCCGTTATGCCGTTTGCAGAAACCCTTTTATACTCGGGCTACGGCCATCTGAATTTGGCCCAAATTTACATTGCAGCCATTTTTATCGCAGCATCCGGCGCTGTCATGGATTTATCTATGGATGTGGCTGCCAGCATGGATGAAATAGTTTCCAGGAATAAGGACATCACCACTTTGGAAGTCATCGGATCCGGATTCACCGTGGGGCGGGCCGTTGTAGGAACGATGACAACGACCCTGCTGTTTGCTTATTCCGGAGGGTTTATTACGCTTTTGATGGCTTTTATGGCCCAGGGGGTCCCTATTGCCAACCTGTTTAATTTCATCTATGTTGCCACGGAAGTGCTGAAGATTCTGGTGGGAAGTTTTGGTTTGGTTACGGTGGCACCTTTTACGGCTATTATGGGAGGGCTCATACTCGTTAAAACTAATCGAGTCAAAAACCGGTAAACTTAGATTAAGGAGTAACGCAAATGACGAAAAACGGCACAACCGTTCAGCAATTCCCGGTCGCGATGGTCAATATAACGAATAGGTGTACCCTTCGATGCAAACACTGTTTTGTATTCCGTGACGCTAACCCGAACGATCCTCACGAAGAGATGAGTACACCCACCATGATAGAAAAATTGCTGGCGCTAAAAAAGCGGCACGGCATCCGGAACATGGTGTGGATGGGCGGTGAACCCCTTTTAAGACCCGACGTTCTCATTGAAGGGGTAACACATTTTGAAGAAAACACAATTACAACCAACGGCACCCTGGACCTGATCGATCTTCCCCATACCATGTATGTGGTATCCATTGATGGTCCTCCGGATATAAATGATGCCATCCGGGGAAAAGGCACTTTTGAAAAAGTGATGCGTACTTTAGATCAGATTCCGGAGCCATTCGGGTCACCTGTTATCTGCCAATGCGTGGTCACCAAACAGAATGAACAGCAGCTCGAAGATCTGATTAACTATCTGCGTCCCATGAGAATCATGGGATTGACGTTTACGTTTTACGTGCCGTCAAAAAATGATTATTCCGGGCTAAAGTGGGATACCCTTAAGGAACGTGACCCGGCTGTTCGCGAGGTCATGAGAATCAAGAAAAAGTATCCGGATTTCATCAGAAACCACGGCCGGAGCCTTGAACTCACGTTGTCGGAAAACGCGAAAGCCGTCACCGACAAATGCCTTTCAAAAGAACTGGTACTCCCGATCTATCTGGAAAGAGACGAGTTTGTAGTCCCTTTTTGCTGCTACGGAAATGACGTTGACTGCGATCTTTGTGGTGCCTGGGTCGTATTTCACCTTGCCGCCCTGCTGGAAAAAAAGACCCCTGGTGATTCTTGACAGCACGGGCATTGTGGTTGAAGACGTTATATTTCGCTGACCCCGCCGCTTGCGACGGGGAGTTTTACTACAGTCGATTGTTATCCCGCGCAACGGTTCCGTAAAGCTCTATTGCTGTTTCAAAAGGAGGGGTACGTTCGAATCGCTTAAGCTTTAACGCTTCTTCCGGGCAGGTGATGGTACAGACACCGCAGCCGATGCACTTGTCCGGGTCGACCACGGCTTTTTCGGCATCTTCATCCAATGACAGGGCATCCAAAAAACACCGATCAACACATGTCCCGCAGAGAATACAGTCATCGCTTGCTTCAGGTATAAAATTAGACGGCAACACGGCGGTCGGATTGTCCCATCGCGTCCTGCCCCGGACGTTAGAGCAGCAGCAACCGCAGCACAGACACATAATACCGTGCGGATCTGAAGTGAAATTTTCTGCGGTGGGGATCAACCCCAATTCCACCATCTGGTCAAGGTAATCGATGGCCTGTTTTTTCTTAACCCGTTTTCCCAATCCAAGGTTCATGAAAAGCTCCGCGGCCTTTCCGATAAAAATACAGGTTGCAACCGGGAATTTATCCTTACATTCACGAATGTCCAATTTCTCAGTTCTCGTTCGGCAGGGGCAGGGTACCAGCGCCAGATCCTCCGTACCCAAATTCTGGATATACTCATGAGCTTCTTCAGACTTAAAGGTTTTTGTTTCCGGATGAATGGCATGTTCCACCGGGATGGAGCGCAACATGGGCGTGCCTTTTTCCGAGGTTGCGTAGTATTTATAATATTTTTCCTTGATGTAAAATTGTTGATAGAGTTTGGCCGCTTCCAGATCATCCGATTTGATGTCAGGATAAAACATATGTATGTTCAATAAGTTAGGAATAACCGGCAGGCGGTACTTTTCGACAGAACCGATAAGAGCGCCTTTTTGGGTCAAGGGATATAGGATTTCCCTGACCTTTTCCACATCTTGTCCGGAACCTTCAGCAACCTCTTGTGCGGTTTTCGACCGGTTCATTTCAAGGTGTTGAACCAGTTCCGCCGCTTCGGGTGTGTAGATGATTTTTAGGTAGGCAATGAACGCCTTTGAAATGTTTCCGTCCGCCTTGGGAGCGGTTTGAATGCCTTTGTCAATGTTTTCGGCTATTTGGATATAAGCTTGATCACTCATTTTTCATTCCTTTCTTTTTATGTTTTTAACCATTTCCAACATTTGAAACGCTCAGATTAGGTCTAATAACGGTTGGGACACATTCATTATGTCCCGTCTTTCATTTTTACTTTCCGCGGCCAACAGTTTCTCTATCAGGTAATGAAGGTCAGGATTTCCTATAATTTTATCAAACTCCTGCCCGGTAAGACTACC
>JAUXEW010000102.1 GCA_030620375.1 Desulfobacteraceae bacterium
AGATCACGAAGAAAAAGAAGAATAAAATATATAACCTTCGTGCTCTTCGTGTACTTCGTGGTGTGGTCAAACTTTTTTTGCCACAAAAAGCACAAAATTCACAATTAAGAAACTAAAGCCAGTACCGAATACCAGACAACCTCCTGATCGAGCTTTTACTCGATTAGGGTAGGAGATCATCCAAATGAGAACACCGGCATACCAAAACGTAACAAAAAGTGTTGAAGAACGAGGCAGGGACCTGTTAAGCCGTATGACCGTGGATGAAAAAATTGCCCAATTGACTTCGGTTTGGTTGCGGTTTGACCCGGAAAAAGGAGATGTAGCCATGTCACCCTTCGGTGGCACGGAACCGGCCGATATCGATCCCGAGTTTTATTTAAAGAACGGTATCGGTCAAATTACGCGTCCTTTTGGCAGCCAGCCGATTGATCCGGTAGAAGGCGCCAAAAGGGTCAACCATTTTCAGAAAAGGCTTATTGAAGAGACGCGTCTGGGGATTCCGGCGATCTGTCACGAGGAGTGCCTGACCGGATTTATGGCACAGGGCGCCACATCGTTTCCGTCGCCCCTAAACTTCGGTTCCACGTGGGACCCGGATTTAATCACTCGGGTAGGACATACGATTCGACGCCAGATGCGCTCCGTCGGGAGCCACCAGGGATTGGCGCCGGTATCTGATGTGGCCCGTGATGCACGCTGGGGACGTGTAGAAGAAACGGTTGGAGAGGATCCTTATCTGGTCGGAACCATGGTTACCCATTACGTAAAAGGTCTTCAAGGAGACGATTTAAGAAGCGGCGTTATCGCAACCTTAAAGCATTTTGCAGGATATTCTTTTAGCGAGGGCGGCAGAAATTTTGCGCCGTGTCATGTCGGGAAGCGGGAATTTATAGATGTTTTTCTGACGCCTTTTGAAATGGCTGTTAAAAATGGAGGCGCCCTGTCTGTTATGAACGCTTATCAGGATTTTGACGGGGAAGCTCCGGCCGCTTCTCATTGGTTGCTTACGGAAATACTCAGGGATCAATGGGGATTTAACGGAATCGTGGTTTCCGATTATGGGGCTGTCAGTTTTCTGATTCATTTTCATCATGTGGCCGAAGATCGAAAAGCAGCATCGTCCGCTGCTTTGAAAGCGGGACTGGACGTTGAACTTCCCAATCCTGTCGAATATCCCAATGGGTTAAAGGAAGCCCTCGAATGCGGGCTGGTAACGGAATCTGATATTGATACGGCCGTATCTCGTGTGCTGGCCATAAAATTTCGATTGGGCCTTTTTGATAATCCATATGTAGCTACGGACGCCATTCGGATGGATTTGCCTGAAGAACAGGCGCTGGCCAAAATAATCGCAGAAAAATCCATTGTTCTACTAAAAAATGACGGCATACTACCCTTATCAAAATCCATCCATAAACTTGCGGTTATCGGGCCAAATGCCTCTGATATGATGGCGTTATTCGGGAATTACAGCTTTGAAAACCATGTGGTATCCACCTATTTCCCGGATGCCGCTGAAAAAGTGGTTTCAGTTCCAACCGTGTTAGATGCCATAATCGAACGACTCGATAGTGACCGGGTGATGTTTGCTGAAGGGTGCAACGTGATGGGAGACGACACCTCCGGTTTATATGAGGCCGCGGCGATGGCAAAAAAGGCCGATGTCGCCATTGTAGTGGTCGGGGATAAGGCGGGACATTTTCGTAAAGGAACGGTGGGTGAAGGGACGGATACGGCGGATCTTTCCTTGCCCGGGAAGCAAGAAGACCTGGTTGAAGCGGTTATCGCAACCGCAACTCCGACCGTTGTTCTCCTGCTGAATGGTCGTCCGTTCGCTATGCCGAAACTGGCGGACCGCGCCGCCGCCATTATAGAGGCATGGTTTCCGGGTCAAGAAGGTGCGGGGGTTATCGCCGATGTTATATTCGGTGACATTAATCCCGGCGGGAAAACGACCCTCACCTTCAGTCAATGCGCCGGTGTACAACCGCTGTTTTACAACCATAAATTTCTATCCGGAGGTCTCCCGAACCTGCCCGAAACAGAACCCGTATTTCCCTTTGGCCACGGGTTAAGTTATACCCGCTTTGAATACTCGGGACTAACGTTTTCAAAAACCAAAGTCCCGACAGATGGATCGGTTCAGGTCGGTTTCATTGTAAAAAATACGGGAGAAAGAGCGGGAGATGAAGTCGTGCAGCTGTATATTCAGGATGTCAAGGCCAGTGTAAGCCGGCCGGTCAAAGAATTAAAGGGTTTTAAAAGAGTATCGCTCAAACCGGGTGAAGCCGGACGTTTCATATTCACGGTACCGGCTGATACATTGGCATTCACCGGCCTGGATTTTAAAAAAGTGGTCGAGCAGGGAGAAATTAATGTAATGATCGGCTCTTCAAGTCAGGACATTCGCTTGACCGGCTCGTTCATTTTGACCGGCCCGGCTCATTATCCGGGAGAAGATCGAGCGTTGGTCACATCAGTGGATGTCGAGTCGATCAACTGACAGATTTGACACCCTCGTAAAAAGCCTCGAAATCGTCATGCCGGACTTGATCCGGCATCCAGAACGCATTGAATTTGCTGGATAGCGCAAAAAGCTTCACTACGTGCCCGGCTTTCGCCGGAATGACGACAAAAGCAAATTCCCGACTTTTTACGAGACCGTCAATATTCAATTTGGTTCCGTCTTGTCCGTGTTAGGTAGAGTCCATCCAGAAACAAACCGTTTCTCGCACCCTAGGAGGCGCAGTATGAAAATCGATTGGTTTGAGAAAGCCCGTTTTGGCATGTTTATTCACTGGGGACATATCAGCCAGGTCGGCGGAGAACTCTCCTGGCTGCTTGTGGGCGGTGAAAATACCCTTCCTGACGGCAAAGAGATCAGCGTTAAGGATTATCATGCAGGGGCACGGACATTCAATCCCTATCCAAGAAGCCCGAAAGCCTGGCTTGAACTGGCCCGAAAGGCGGGAATGCGATATGCCGTTTTAACCACAAAGCATCATGACGGCTTTGCCCTGTATCCGACTCGCGAGTCTGACTACTCAATCGAACATACGCTTTTTAAGGGCGATGTGGTTCGTGAATTCGTTGATGCGGCACGGGAACAACATATACGGGTGGGATTCTACTTTTCATTGCCGGACTGGCACCACCCTGACTATCCGGCATTTACCGATGAAGACCGACCTTATTCGTTTGGTGAATTCCGAAGGCCGGCACCGGAGCAATGGAATCGTTATATCAAGTTCATGTTTGCCCAGATCCGCGAGCTGTTAACCCAATACGGAACAATTGACTTGATTTGGTTTGACGGCGGATGGGAAAGGTTTCCGGATGAATGGCACGCCCGGGAGTTGCACGATCTGGTTCGGTCATTACAACCCGATATCCGAATCAATGATCGTTTACCCGGATTCGGTGATTTTGAAACACCGGAGCAATTCGTTCCGCCCCAGCCACCGGAAAGGTTATGGGAAACATGCCTTACCATGAACGAAACCTGGGGCTACAACCCCGCTGATCACAATTACAAATCAGCTCGCGATATAGTTCACGCCCTTTGTGAGACCGCCGGCCGTGGTGGCAATCTTCTTTTAAACGTAAGCCCCATGGGGAACGGTGAGCTTCCGCCTGAGCAGATCGATCGCCTTGAAGAGATCGCCGGCTGGATGGACGCCCATGGGGAAAGTATTCTCGACACCGAACCCGGACTCGAACCCTGGCAATTTTACGGTCCCTCAACGAAAAAAGGTAATCGCATTTACGCGCATCTTTTACTCCGGCCTTATGAAACCGTAACCTTGCGTGGGGTATATATTAAACGGGTCCTTTCGGTTAAAGACGTCGGAAACAAAACAGCCCTTGAATACACTACTCGTTGCTCCATGATAGACAAGTTTTTTAATGCAGATCCATTGGGAGAATTAATTATTCAGGTTCCGGAATCCCTTGTCGATCCCTTGGCCACCGTCATTGAAGTTGAGTTTGACGCGAAACCGGTTACGTAGGACATTCCTTTAAATCGGATTTTTCCCGCAGCAGCTTCCGGGGCCGGTGCATCCGCTGGATTCACACATTAAAGCAGAGAGCCGCCGTCGATGATGGCGCTTGTTATGACGATAGATTTATGCTATAGGCTACTACCCGCTATTCGGGTGGCGGTTTGCTGTGATCAATCAAAAGGAGGTCCCGATGAAAAACCGGTTCATTCTGGGGATAACAGTATGGTTTGGGGCTATCATGCTCATGGTACTTATACCGGGATCGATACCGGCGAAAACCACGTTTATTGCTATCGGTACCGGTGGCATTACCGGCGTATACTATCCAACCGGCGGTGCTATCGCTAAAATGGTTAACCAGAAACGGGAGGTTTACGGTATTCGCTGCACGGTTGAATCCACCGGAGGATCGGTGTTTAACGTCAACGCCATCATGGCAGACGATCTTGATTTCGGCATCGTTCAGTCAGACCGCCAGTACCAGGCGATTCATGGTTTAGCGGAATGGAAAGATAAAGGACCTCAGAAAGATCTTCGGGCGGTGTTTAGCATTCATCCGGAATCGGTTACGCTTTGTGCATCTGTAAACTCCGGAATTAAAACCATTGCCGATCTTAAAGGAAAGCGAGTGAATATCGGCAACCCCGGCTCCGGACAGCGTCAGAATGCCATCGACGCGCTTGAAGCGGCAGGGTTCGATTGGAAAACCGACCTGAAAACCGAGGGTGTTAAAGCAGCGGAAGCACCCGGACTCCTTCAGGACGGTCGGATTGATGCATTCTTTTATACCGTAGGCCATCCCAGCGGTGCCATCAAAGAAGCCACAGCAGGCACAACCAAAGTTCGGTTTGTCCAAATTACCGAAATCGACAACCTGTTGGAGAAGCACCCTTATTATGCTGAATCGTTCGTGCCGGTTAAGCTCTATCCGGCAGCGATGAACGATAAAGATGTGCCGACATTTGGTGTAAAGGCCACTTTTGTCACCTCCGCTAAAGTGCCGGACAGCATCGTCTATGCCGTTACCAAAGCGGTTTTCGATAACTTCGAGAAATTTAAAAAACTACATCCGGCTTACGAAGTCCTGACCAAAGAGAGAATGCTGGAAGGTCTTTCAGCCCCCATCCATCCGGGCGCCATGAAGTACTATAGAGAAGCCGGTTTAAAGTAATCAGCCCGGCAGCCGGAGCCTTTTTACCAAGAAATGTGATGTAGCAACAGGAATGGCCATCGGTAAAAGACACAGAACCGCAGAAGAGATGATTAAGGCTGAAACCGGAGACATCCGGATTTTGCAGCCATTTGAATATTACATTGTGGCGATTATCGCCATTTCCTGGGCTTTGTATCAATTAGCCCTTCCCAGTGTCATCGTCATTAACAGTACTACCGAGAGAGCCGTTCATCTTGCCTTTGCCATAGTCCTCCTCTTCCTGGTAACCCCATGCTTAAAAAGACAGGTAAAACATTTTGGATTTCTTTCGGTTAAAGATCATATACCGGTAATCGACTATGTTTTCGCCGTGGTGGGGGCGTCAACGGCGCTATACCTGGCGTTGGACTATGAAGGAATCGCCATGAGAGCCGGGGTGCCCACAGCTCGCGATCTCATCTTCGGAGTTGTCCTCGTCGTTCTGCTCCTGGAGGCTACCCGCAGGATTATTGGTCCGGCCCTGTCGGTGATTGCGATCCTCTTCACCTGCTATGCCTTTCTCGGGCCGCATATGCCCGATCTTTTAGCCTTTAAAGGGGTCTCCCTCACTAAATACATAAGCAACATCACCCTTTCAACCGAGGGAATTTACGGTATTCCCCTGGGAGTGTCTTCTTCCATTGTATACCTTTTTGTACTTTTAGGGGCACTGTTAGATAAAGCAGGGGCGGGGAAGTTCTTTACCGATCTTGCCATCTCCGTCCTTGGGCGTTACAAGGGGGGGGCTGCAAAGGCCGCGGTAGTGGCCAGCGGGGCCACCGGAATCGTTTCCGGGTCCAGTATCGCCAATATCGTTACGACCGGTCCCTTCACCATACCGCTGATGAAAAAGATCGGCTATCCGGCGAAAAAGGCGGCCGCGGTTGAAGTGGCCGCAAGCACCGACGGCCAGCTTATGCCGCCCATTATGGGCGCAGCCGCATTTATTATTGCCGAATATGTTAATGTCCCTTACATAGAAGTGGTTAAGGCAGCCGCCATACCGGCCTTTGTGTCCTATTTCGGCCTCTTCTGCATCACCCATCTGGAGGCATCAAAACTGGGCATCAAGGGACTCCTTCCCGAGGATCTCCCCAATTTCTGGAGAACTTTAAAAGGCGGGATACACTATTTAATCCCATTGGGAATGCTGTTGTATGAACTGGTGTATTTGCGGCATTCTCCCGAACGGGCCGCCTTTAAGTCTATTATGGTGTTGATTGTCGTTATTTTTTACCAGGAGATACGCCTGGCGGTACTGGAAAAAAGAAAACCCGGGGTTGCCGTTAAAAATGGAGTTCGAATTATCACGGCAGGCCTGATCCAGGGCTCAAAAAATATGATATCGGTAGCCCTTGCGTGTGCGGCCGCCGGGATTATTGTGGGTGTTGTGAATATGGGCATTGGCGGGATGATATCCGGCGTTGTCGAAAGCCTTTCGCAAGGGAATATTTTTCTTCTGCTCCTGATCACGGCGATTGCCTGTCTCGTGATCGGAATGGGCCTTCCCACAACCGCCACATATATCGTCATGGCATCTTTAACCGCTCCGATTATTGTTGAAGTCGGCGGATATTACCAATTTGTCATCCCCATTATGGCCGCTCATCTCTTTTGCTTCTATTTTGGTATCCTGGCCGATGATACGCCCCCGGTCGGTCTCGCTGCATATGCGGCCTCCGCCATTGCGGAGTCCGAGCCTATTCCCACCGGCATTCAGGGCTTTTTATACGATATTCGGACTTCCTGCATTGCGTTTATGTTTGTTTTCAATCCGGAGTTGATTCTTCACAACATCAGCTCATGGTCCCATGCATTCCTGATATTCGGCATGGCCTTAATCGGGATGTCGGCCTTTGAGAGCTTCGCCCAGGGATGGTGCATGACCCGGAACAAGTGGTATGATATTCCCTTTTTCCTGACGGCCTCGTTCATCCTTTTCCATCCGGGGGCAATCGCGTCGTTTTTGAACGTGGATCAGGGGTTGAAATATTACTTTTTTCCGCTTGGTATGTTGATCTATGGCGTGGTGATAGTTATCCAAAAAATGCGGATTTCCTATGCCCGTTCCTGCTCATGATCACTTATTTTTACCCGGCTGCTGTCCATGAATCATACATCTGACGGTCTCATTTTTCGACAAGGGCGCCCACAAGATATCCGGTCACCAGTGACCCTGTGATGGTAAACAGGGTCAACAGCAGTACGTATACCCAGCCGAAATATGAAATCATGATTGGCAGCAGAAACGGCTTAACCGCCCGGTTGCCTAAAAAAACAGCGATGAGGGGATTGGCTGCTCCCTTGTTCCGCAGTTCCTTTAGCAGAGGATACCAGGCGTAAATGGGCCCCATCGAAATAATACCGGCTCCGACTGAGAGCATAGCACCTCTGGCACCGGATTCTTTGCCGATGAATTTTGCGATATGCGCCGGCTTTAAAAACAGATTCATAAAAACCATGAGAGTGAAGACCAGGCCTAAGGGAAACATGAGTCCGAGCAATATGCCGGTGCTGCTGCTAAATGCCGTGAATGCCCTGGCCGGATTCAGCACGACAGCAATTCCATAAATCACCAGCACACAACCGGGGAAGATCAGTTTCTTAAGCACGGGTCTTATTTTTGCATAAATTCCATGCTTGTCTGGCTTCATTGAACTCCCCTCATGATAGCGTTATAGGTAAAAACCGTAAGAATGGATATGGCAATGCATAGAAAAATGGATAGGGTATTTCTGATCAGAGCAAATTTTTTGCCCAGAGCGGCTATCTCAGCCGGCAATTGCACTAGACCTATTGTTACCCACGCGGTAATAAAAGCCGTAACCGCAAAAAGATTCACCCCATACCTCAGTAACTCTCCCCCGATGACATAGGAGTTGATGGGATTTCCCGCAAGAATACTACCAAAACCGGTTCCCCAAAGTATATCCGGAAGCATGTTGCCGGAAAAAATCGATAATAG
The DNA here is from genome assembly GCA_030620375.1 of Desulfobacteraceae bacterium. GTDB lineage: Bacteria > Desulfobacterota > Desulfobacteria > Desulfobacterales > UBA5616 > JAUXEW01. Next base: position 8,165 of record JAUXEW010000102.1, read on the forward strand.
AAGTTCTTTGGAGATGAAGGTATTGAAAAGGCCGAGGAGCAGCACCACTCCGACGAGTATGGGAAGAAGATTTCCAATCTGTCTGCCTGAACGTTTAAGTCCATCCATCAAAGAAACCCCGGTAATTTCAGGGTTGTTCTTATTTCGCATGGGCGTGGAGTGAACCTGCTTTTGGTATTGCGCCACAGCCTCTGCCACCGTGCCGTTGACCCCGGTTACGACGTCAATCCCGTTATCTGCAAGATACTTCATTGCGGTGGGGCTACAGAAGCCGGTCAACACCACATCGACTTCTTTGCTGATGGCAAGCACCACAGTCTGTATGCCGGCCCCCCGTTGTCCGGGGGTCCCCGGACTAGGAACGGCTTCAACGCTCATGGTTTGCGGATTAACAATTACGAGGTAAGCAGAAAGACCAAACCGCTGCTCCACCCGCGCCTCTAGACCCGGACTATTGGCTGGTATGGCAATTTTCAAAAGAGTTTTCTCCGTTATCAAGGGCTCGCAGTGAACGACTACGGATTCGTTCTTGATGCCTTGGATCTGGGGGGCATCCTTGACTTTCGCTCAATTAGGGTACAATTAGATTGTGTCCATCCAGAAATGGTAGATTTTGGTTCAGAGCAAGGCCTGAGCGATTTTGAAACCGCAGGAATAGCGCGCTATTTTGAGGATTTCAAAAGAGCGAAAACGAAGCTCTGGGCCAAAAGATGCCGTTTATGGATGGGCACT
>JAUXEW010000290.1 GCA_030620375.1 Desulfobacteraceae bacterium
AGACGAAAATTTAGCGCTGAAAAGCTTCACTGCGTATAACCACAAGTATACATTACCAAAAATCATATCCGGAGGAACTGTAATGAAACTTACCAATGTAACGCCTTATGTAGTAAAAACCGACCCGCCCAATTTAGGAGGATTTTTATGGTTTTTTCTTAAACTCGAAACCGATGAGGGCATTGTTGGATGGGGAGAAACAGCCGTTCTGTTCAGTCTTTATGGACTTGAAGAGGGTTACCGGAAAATGGTGGAGAACATTTTCAATATCTACCTAAAAGGCAAAAACCCAATTGACAGGGAGCCGCTTAACCACATTCTTTATTCAAGCCTGACGGCACAGCATCCCGATTATATTACCGTCGGTTTGATTAGTGCCTTTGATATTGCATTATGGGATATTTGCGGAAAGTATTATAACACTCCGGTTTACAACCTGCTTGGCGGCAAAATTAGAGACAAGATCAGAACATATACATACCTTTTTAATCTAGAGGAAAAAGGGAGTTTGATTGACGCCACCTCAGATTGGGTAAAAAATCCTGTCAAGCTTGCCGAAATAGCTGCCAAAAGAGTAGAAGAAGGATTTACCGGCGTCAAGCTTGACCCGCTTCATCAAGCAATGCCGGGTCAATTGCCGGTCGCACCTTGGGAAATCACACCTGCGGAGTACGATTATGCTGAACAGGCGATCGGTTTAATTCGTGAAGCGGTTGGTAACAAAGCCGATATTTGTATAGGTACCCACGGACAAATTACACCGGCAACAGCACGGCGTTTGGCGAAAAGAATTGAAAAGTATGATCCGCTATGGCTTGAAGAACCTTGTCCACCTGAAAATTTTAAAGAAATGGCAAGGATAGCCAAAAGCACGTCAATCCCAATTGCTACGGGCGAAAGACTGGTTACCATCCATGATTTTCAAAAACTGTTTGAGGAAGGCGCGTGTGCCATTGCACAGCCGGATCTTGGAAGTTGCGGTGGAATTACCGCATGCAAGAAGATTGCAACCTTGGCAGAGGCACATTATGTGAATATGGCGCCTCATGTCTGGGGAGGACCGATAATCACAGCGGCTGCCGTTCAAATATCCGCCAATATATCCAACTTTTTAATCCTGGAAAGTATTTATAAGTCAAGACATTTTTTTGATAAAATCGTTAAAGAACCGTTTGAATGGGAAGACGGCTACATTATTCCCTCTGAAAGACCCGGTATCGGTATTGAACTTGATGAGGAGAAACTTGAAATGTATAAAGGAACTATAGCGGAGGTGCTCGGAATATAGTTAGTGTCCATCCATAAAGGCATCTTTTGGCACAGAGCGACAGGGCATGAATAAGTGAGCCCGACAGGTTGGGGTTAATTGGCCTGTAACCCCTCATCTATCAGCCCCAAAACGACCGGCTTTTCTTCGGGAAATTGATATCCCTCATAACTTTGGCTGAACAAAAGCCCTCCCCTGCTGTTTAGCCAGTAATTCCCGGCATGATCAAAACAAACCTTGGATGTGAAGTTCAGGGATTCCATCATGACTTTTAACTCAATCAGCAATTCATGGGATGTCAGCATCTCGAAACCACCGTTCTCATTTCTTTCGTACATCGGTGTCCCGGGTGGTGGATGAAACGGTCTGGATCGAATATAGTGCGGGTTAATTTCATTTAAAACCGTTGCCGTATGCTTTGCATGGTTCTCCCACATCTCTTTTCCTCCCAAACCCGGCATCCAGTATTCAGAGAGTTGAAATCCAGCCGCCATCGCCTTTTTGCCACCCTTAATGTGTCCTTCCCCGGTGACACCCTTTTTAATGCGTTTCAATAATTCATCATCACCTGTCTCCAGCCCCACATGTACCCTGTCAAGACCCGCTTCACAGATAGCGGTAAGCTCCTCAAGTTTTTTCCGGGCAAGCGTTTTAGACCGGGCATAGGATGTTACCCGCTCGATGGAAGGAAACGTCTGGCGAAGATGTTTCAGGATTTCCACCAGTTGGTCTGTTTTCATGATCAGACTGTTGGCATCCTGTAAAAACGCGGTTCTCCCGCCTGAAGCCACCCAGTTATATACCATAAAAAATCCCTGATGGTTGTTGAGTTCCGGTTTTTGTTCCAGCAGCATAATTGCCGAATCCCTGTTGATTGCCCCCCCGTAGCCCAATTTCCATGATATTTTTTTGAGATCATCACAAATGGATGAAATGGTATCGATGTCCCCCTTTACTTCAGCAACAGATCTCAGTTCGAATTTCTCTGTTTTGTACATGGCGCAAAATTCGCATCTATTCCAGGGACAGTTGCGGGTTACCCGTAAGAGGAGCGAATAACTGCCGCCCTCACTCGGCGGCCTGTACATGCCGACCTCAAAATCATATTTTCCGGTTAATTTTTCAGACATGTCGTGTCCCTTTTTTTTTAAAAGCTTTATTTTATATACAAAGAATTACAAAGAATTGAAAGTCTGGAAAAAGTCTTTAGAAAACAAACCCTTGAATCCTTGGACCCTCTTCTCCAACTAAATTGGAGAAGAACTAAATATGTTTATTTTGACGATTGCTCTGAGCCCAGTCTCTGATAAATAAAATTGCCGAGTCTCCTGTCGGCCAACAAAACGTGGTCATCTATAAACCATGATTTCAGAAAATCCAGAATTTTCTCAATGGTATCATCAGGCTTTTCTTCATAAGCTTTAAAAAATCTTAACATCTCGTTCATAAATTCTGTATGCATGGATTCATGGGATTGATATTCGGGATACCCGAATTTTTTCATATAGTCTTCCTCTGTCTTAAAATGATCACGCGCAAAAATAATCATTTCCAGTAGTACATATTGTATCCTTTCAGGTTCAACGTTTCTTTTATAATCCTCATTTAACTGATGTATCATATTGATGAACGTTTTATGTTGCTCGTCGACATCTTCAACCTTAACACTGAAATAGTCACTCCATTGAATTTCCTGCACCAAATCCCCCTCCCCGTAGTTCATTTGAGCCGCAATAGCGGGCGAATCTAAAACAGGGTGCCATCCTTACGGAAGAAGATTCCTAACAGTATGCTGTAGGGAAGCCCTCATCTTAAAAAAATAAAACGAATTTATTATGATAAATAAACGGTATTGTCAATAGCAAATTGCCGCTTAGAAAATACGGATACGATTATTCGATAATTAACTATTTGAGGGGTCGAGGAGTTTCTTTTAAAAAAACCACATTCTATAGCCTCTATATCATTATCGTAAAAAATTAAAGACGTCTTTTTTTGTCATTCCGTCCCGGATCGGGGTCCGGGATGACGGCCAAGCCGGGG
>JAUXEW010000036.1 GCA_030620375.1 Desulfobacteraceae bacterium
CATCCTGTTTTATAGCTTGACAGGATTCATACGGTTATTTATGGGTTACTAATTTTTAAGGCTTCATAAACAGCGCCATTTCAGCGCATCAGGAGTGCGCGTATCAATACACGGAAGTGGCAAGTCTTTAACTTGAAGCGTTTAGCGAGACCTTCGGATCTATTCCTTTTCAATAGATCATTAATTTCAAAGTATTAAATATTGGTTAATATATTGATCGGTTGTAAGAATGAAAAATAAAACAGGAAAAGTTGGACGAAACGAACCGTGCCCCTGTGGGAGCGGGAAGAAATATAAAAAATGTTGCTACGAAAAGGAAAAAGCAAATGTGAGCAATTATGAAACATTATACCGTCAAAAATATAATATTATATTAAAGAAAGAAAAGGATATTCAAGGCATAAGGCACGCAGGGAAGTTGGCGGTGGAGATTCTCGATTTGGTTGAATCCAAAATAAAACCCGGAATGAAGACGGATGAAATTAATACACTGGTACACGACTATACTTTAAAAAAAGGCGCCCAACCGGCACCATTGAATTATCGAGGGTTTCCGAAAAGTACCTGCGTATCGGTCAATGAGGTAATATGCCACGGTATTCCAGGAGAAAGGCTTATAAATATCGGCGACATCGTGAATGTCGACGTGACGCCGATTTTAAACGGGTATTACGCTGATGCAAACAAAACGTTTTTTATAGGGAAACCCGGTTCGGACGCTCGGAAGATTGTAAATGTCGCAAAAGCGTGTTTAAAAAAAGGAATGTCCCAGGTTAAACCGGGCAACACCATTGGAGATATCGGTTGGGCCATTCAAACCTATGCGGAGAAAAAGGGTTGCTCGGTGGTTCGAGAATTTATCGGGCATGGCGTTGGATTTGAATTTCATGAACCCCCTCAAATTCCGCATTATGGAGAAAAAGGAGAAGGACTTGAATTGTTGTCCGGCATGGTTTTTACCATAGAGCCGATGATTAACTTGGGAAGTCGTTTTTTGCACATTTTAGCCGATAACTGGACGGCGGTGACCGAGGACGGGTCTCTATCAGCACAATTTGAGCAGACCGTTTTAGTTACAAACAAGGGTTTTGAAAGTTTGACGCCGTTTGATTTATAATCTACCTGGCCTTAAGGGCGCGTTTTGTCCCGTTTCAGCTTCAATCGCACTGAAAAAAAAGCTTTTTAAATCAATTGATGCTTGACAAAGGTGTTTTTCTTGGTTTATGAAAAAAGGTTAATAACATCCTTAAGTTAAGTAAGATTGAAAAATGATCAAAAAAAAAGACGGAACGGGTGATGGCAAGGCTGGTGAAGATTGCTTATCACCCTGAATAATAACAACTCCAGAGCTGTGAGAAGCTTCTATATGTGTGTGGCATTGAGAAGGCTCACGGCTCTTTTTAATTAATGGCCAGGCTTCTTCAATAAGCGCTGGCTTTTTATTGTTTTCAAATATAAGCTTTCGGTCACGTGGGTGGCGGTTTATTTCATTGGCCGGAAGAAAAATATAAAGCAGTTTCTAAACCTGACAATTCAAACAAGGAGGAAGATCATGGAGACCAGAAAAGTGTTGTTGTCGGAAGATGAAATGCCGAGGCAATGGTATAATATTTTAGCGGATATTAAAATGAACCCACCGCTTGGCCCTGACGGGAATCCAGTGGGGCCGGAGGCTCTGGCACCCGTGTTTCCCATGAATTTGATTGAGCAAGAGGTTAGCACTGACCGGTGGATTGATATTCCGGAGGAAGTGCTGAGTGTTTATACAATCTGGCGTCCGTCTCCTTTGGTCAGAGCTTGTTCCCTCGAACGAGCTTTGGAAACTCCGGCGAAGATATATTATAAAAATGAGAGTTTAAGCCCTCCCGGGAGTCACAAGCCCAATACCGCGGTTCCTCAAGCATATTATAACAAGGCTTTTGGAATTGAAAGAATAACCACGGAAACAGGTGCCGGGCAGTGGGGAAGCGCTTTGGCGTTTGCGTGCTCCCAATTCGGTATAGAATGTAAGATATTTATGGTTCGGATAAGCTATGATCAGAAACCGTACCGTAAATCTATGATGCAAGCCTGGGGCGGAAAATGTATCGCGAGTCCGAGTACGGAAACTAAGGCAGGCCGTGATATTTTGGAAAAATACCCGGACACGCCCGGCAGCCTGGGTATTTCTATCAGCGAAGCCATAGAAGCGGCCGTTAGCGATGAATCCGGTAAAACCCGATATTCTCTGGGGAGTGTGCTGAACCATGTGATGTTGCACCAGACCATTATCGGTTTGGAAGCCAAAAAGCAATTTAAAAAAATCGGCGAATATCCGGACATTATCATCGGGTGTGCCGGGGGAGGAAGTAATTTTTCAGGGATGGCGTTCCCGTTCGTTTACGACAAGATTAACGGAAAAGAGATTGAAATCTATCCCGTTGAACCCGTGGCCTGCCCTACCATGACCAGGGCGCCGTTCGTCTACGACTACGGAGACACGGCGGCGTATACCCCATTGTTACCCATGTATAGCCTGGGGCACAGCTTTGTGCCGCCACCGGTTCATGCCGGAGGGCTTCGATATCACGGAATGGCGCCAACCATCAGCCAGTTGATAACAGAAGGAATTTTAGAGCCAAAGGCCGTGACCCAATTAGCGGCATTTGAGGCAGGCGTTACCGTAACGAGGACGGAAGGCATCATCCCCGCGCCGGAAACGAATCATGCCTTGGCCATTGTCATCGAAGAGGCCAATAAGGCAAAAGAAACCGGCGAAGAAAAGGTTATTTTTTTTAATATGAGTGGACACGGGTTAATTGATTTGGTTTCTTATGACAAATACTTTTCAGGAGATCTGAGAAACTATGATCTGTCAGATGAAGAACTGATCGAGGCTGAAAAAGTGTTTGAGAATTATCCCAAGCCGCAATTGTTGAAAAGTCGATAGACCATCACACAATTGCCGCTTCGTGAACAATCCGATGCAGTAAAAAAAAATTCAAAAAAAGGTCTTGATCCGTAATCGGAAACTTGTTAGAGACGTTTAGAAAAAATCGTTTGGCTTGAGCCTTTCCGGTTCAAGCTGTTTATATTGCCTGGGTCGTATGAATTTCTTTAGCGCGAGTAAATGTAGCCTCCCATTATACGACCCAGGCTTTTTTATCCGCCTATGGAAGACATTTGGCTTGAAACCGGATTTAGATGATTTGGAGAAAGCCGGTGTTGGGATGGCTTGTTTTTGACGGCGCGAAGAATAATCTCGGCCAGGGCGTTGTCAGAGAAACCCTTTCTCAGGGGAGTTTTCAGATCTTCGTTATAGTCGGACAGAAGGCAGGGTCTGAGGTGGCCGCTGGCCGTTAATCGTAGTCTATTGCAGGTCTCACAAAAATGATGACTTATCGGGCTGATAAAGCCGATTTCACCGGCGGCCCCTTCAAACCGGTACCGATCGGCAGGCCCGTCAAAAAGACCTTTATTAACGGGAACCAATTTTCCTATAGAAGAAACGGTATCCTTGATTTCAGAGGACAGAAGGGGCCGATAAGAACTCACCGCCGCATTTCCTATCGGCATATGTTCTATAAAACGGACATGGAACGGATAAGAAAAGGTCAGCTCGGCAAACCTTAAAAACTCATCGTCATTTACCCCCTTTAATGCTACCACATTTATCTTGATAGGATTAAAATTTAGCGCATGGGCCTGTTCAATGCCTTTCCAAACCTGGTGGAACAGGTCATGACCCGTTATTTTCTTAAATTTTCTGGGGTCTAAACTGTCCAGACTAATATTTAACCGTTGAATGCCGACAGCTTTTATTTTTTTAATATTTTCCGACAGAAAAACGCCATTTGTGGTTAACGATATATCTTCAATTCCTGAGATATGGTTAAGGTCATAGAGGAAACCGAAGACCCCTTTTCGAAGCAGGGGTTCGCCGCCGGTTACCCGGATTTTGGATACCCCTAAATCGGAACTGATATTGATAATACGAAGAATTTCTTCGTACCTTAAAATATCACTGTGCTTAAGCCGGGGTATTTCTCCGATAGGGCGGCAATAGATACATTTTAAATTGCATCGATCGGTGAGGGATACACGCAAATAGTTAATCTTGCGATTGTGGTTGTCGCTTAAAACAGAATCGTTCAATTTAAACGCAATCCTTTATTGTAAATCAGCGTTCCAGATTCCCCGTCTTAGGGAAAGATATAAATTTTTCCCGGTATTCAGGAATTTCTATTATAGGCGGTCTTTCAAAGCCGTCAAGTTTATATATCTCCGTGGTGTACTCTTCTTTGACGAGTTTATATTGAATCATTTCACTATACACTTCTTCTTTATAATCGATAATTCCCAAGGCTTTAATTCGATTAATAAATGTTTTTAAAATGGCAAAAGACATTCTTCCCAGTGCCTGTGTATCTTGATTTCGATGGACTCGCCGTTCCAGATCAACCTGGGCAATTACATCTAGACCCCATTTATTATAAATATCTAAAATCATGGCGGTTTCTACACCGTAGCCAATAGGGAAGGGAATTTTTTCGAATATATCCCGATATCCCGCATACTCTCCGGAAAGTGGTTGGATGATCTGCGTCAGTTCCGGAAAGTGTAGAGAAAACAGGGGTCTGATAACCAGTTCCGTTACTCTTCCCCCCCCGGTTGGTCTCATCCTGTTCTTGCCGATGGAAATCGGTCGATCATAAAATGCTTTGGCATATTTTATTTTATCGTTTAAAAGGAGTGGCCCAATAAGGGCATAGGCAAACCGGTGGTGAATGTTTTTTATGTCGGCATCGATATAAACAATAATGTCACCTTTCGTTATATAAAGCGCTTTCCAGAGGTTTTCACCCTTACCCTTATAAGGTTTGAGGTGAGGAAGAATTTGACGGGCTTCATATACGTCTGCGCCAAAGGATTTTGCAATTTCCATGGTCCTGTCTGTTGATCCGGAGTCAATGACAACGATTTCATCAAGAAGCGGATACCGGGACATCAGTTCCGATTTCATGATGATAATTTCTTTGGCGATGGTTTTTTCCTCGTTTAGCGTTGGGAGACATAGGGATATGGAAAGCTTTTTTCTTTGTTTTGCCTCCACGAGGAGTTGGAGGTTCTTAAATTCTGAAAAATGAAACGTGTTTTTTTTGAGCCAGTTATCATTCATCGCAAACCCCGCTGTCTATGGCCATAATAACGCCGATAAGCTGTGCAATTCCTTTGTACATGGGCTCTATTTCCATAATGGAGTTGCGTTGATGATAGTGGTCTCCATGGGTGATACCAATGGTAACGGCCGGAATTTTATGAGATAGGAATATCGACAGTTCTGATTCACTGGACATGCTCGAGGGTTTGATGTCCAGTTTTTTTAGTATCGCGCTCGTGGTTTTTACCAAAGGGTGGTTGTATTCTAGTTTTGATGCATTTGCGTTACTAATTACGTTTAGACTTAAATCCACTTTATACTCATGGCTGGTGCCGTCTACAATGTCCTGAATATCGTCGAAAATAGAATGTACCATTTTATAGGAAACGCTTTGAATTTCAAAGCCCAACGTGGCATCATAGGCGATAATGCCATGCTTCAATCCGCCTGAAATTTTTCCGATTATAACCCTCGAACGTGGTTTTTGCGGTAACCGCAGTTCCAGAATCTGATTTATGACTTCATGTAGGATTAGAATGGCGTTGGGTTTAAAACGGTGTTCCACTTCGGATGATTCGGAAATGTTGCATTCAACCTCACAGCGGATCATTCCGTGCGAGTAGTAACTCAGCCTTCCCAGGTCAAATCCTTCTATGCACACGGCGCCCCTTATGGGAGTTGCCCAGGTTTTTAATAAATGTCGAATTCCCCTTAGATTCCCCTTTCCGATGGATTGAATGACGCCGGCTATCACGATATCAGATTCAAATTGGAGGTTTAATTTGCGAATAATTTCCGGTAAGGAGACCAGAATTCCTACGCCTAGAGAATTATCCAAAATCCCTGCACCGGTTATGGTATTCTCGTTTACCGTGAAGTTATGATCGGCTTCTTGTTCGAAAAACGTATCGAGATGGGCGACTACAAAAATTGGGGGCTTGCCCCTAGATTTCCCCCTGATGATGCCGATGGGATTTCGGTATCCGTCGGTAGTACATTCATCAACCTGAAATTCAGCCAAGCGCTCCAAAAAGGCGGTGGAACGTCTTTTTTCTTTGAATGTTGGAGACGGTATCTGTCCAATCAATAAGATATTGGTGATGATGATATCTTTGATGGACCGGATCTCATCGACAAACGATGGGAGTTTGTCGAGATATGTATCCATAGTATCACCCTTCTTTTCGCATTTTTACGCCAGGAACGGGATGTCAAACCACCTCCCGCATAAGCAGTATCACTACGGCGGGACTTCATTTTATGGTCAAAGAGCATGAAATAAAGGGGGCATTTAAATAACCCGCGGTTTACGGTCTCTCCCGGTTCAAAGCACAGGGAATTTAAAATATTTCTAAGATACGTCAGAACATATAAATACACCTAAAGATAAAGTCAGGTCAACAGATCTTTATATAACACGTCGAGGATCGGGGGAGTTTACGCGATGGCTTTTACGAGATCATTACGCTTAGCCTAGGAAATGTTTTAAAATCGCATCACACAATCCGGGGATGGTGTAACTTTTTGCGGTGATGTTCACGTTAAATCCTAATTTTTCGGCTGTATCTGTCGTTATTGGGCCGATACTGGCAATTGAAATGCCTTCCATCAATGAGGAAGCCTTGTCTGTCGGGAGAAGCGATTTGAAATTTTTGACGGTTGACGAGCTTGTAAATATCACCAGGTCAATTGTTTTTTCCCCCAGATGCCGTAATAGCACTTCACGGTTATTTTGAACGGATTGAGTTCGGTATGCGACGATTTCATCGACCTGCGCCCCCATCCGCCTTAATTCAACCGGAAGAACCGGCCGTGCCGCTTCTGCACGGGGAAGCAGGACTTTTTTTTGCTTAAGGGATTCTTTTTTGAATGATTCCACCAAGGATTCTGCTTGATAACTATCTGGAATAATGTCATTTTTTATCCCAAAAGCAAACAGTTTTTCGGCGGTGGCCGGGCCGATGCTGGCGACACGTATCCCCCCTAAGGATCGAACATCTTTATTCTTTAAAAAGAGGCGGTCAAAGAAAAACGTCACGCCGTTTACGCTGGTGAATATCAACCAGTCATAGTTCGAAAGCGCGTCGATGGCGCGGTCCAAGGGGCCCCAGTCTGCTGGGGGAATCACTTCAATAGTTGGAAATTCAAGACATTGTGCACCGAGATCATAAAGCCTATTGGCCAAAGCACTTGCCTGTTCGCGAGCCCGGGTCACAACGATGCGTTTTCCCCGTAAGGGCCGGTTTTCAAACCATTTGAGACGGTCTCTTAAAGTAACCACCTCTCCCACAACAATAACCACCGGTGGTTTTAACCGGGCTTCCGTAACCTGATCAACAATGGTGTTTAACGTACCTACGACGGTTGTCTGGCTGGGGGTGGTTCCCCATCGTATCAGGGCAACCGGCGTATCTTTTGACAGTCCGTGATGGATCAGTTGGTGGGTAATCTGCGGAAGGTTTTTTATTCCCATTAAAAAGACGATGGTTCCCATCCCACCGGCAAGGGCGGCCCAGTTAATGCCGGATTCTCTTTTGGTCGGATCCTCATGCCCGGTGACCACGGCCAAGGTAGAGGTGAATCGACGATGGGTTAGGGGGATTCCCGCATATGCGGGAGCCGCAATGGCAGACGTCACACCGGGAACAATTTCAAAGTCTATTCCGGCACAAGCCAGTTCTTCGGCTTCTTCGGCTCCCCGGGCAAATATAAACGGGTCCCCTCCTTTTAAACGGGTCACTGTCAATCCGTTTGAAGCTTTTTCTATAAGAAGTGCATTTATTTTTTCTTGGGAAAGGGTGTGGTCACACCCTTTCTTCCCCACGTAAACGATCTCTGTATGAGGGGACGCATATTTTAACAGGATGGGAGATGCCAGATAATCATAAATTAAAACATCGGCATTTTTAATACATTCCATACCCTTAAGGGTGATTAGTCCGGGATCGCCGGGACCGGCACCCACCAAGAAAACTTTACCGAGCTTCATTTTCAATTATAGTTTCTTTTAGAATTTTATCCGCCCCCATCGACAGCAGCCGATCCGCCAGCTGTTTGCCGATACGTTCGGAGTCATGTCCCGGACCCGAAAGGTTTTCTTTAATCAGAGTCCTCCCATCCAGAGAGGCAACCAGTCCATATAAGGTTAAGGTTTGGTTTTTTAACTGTCCGTGTCCTGCGACGGGAACCTGGCAGCCACCTCTCAGCCGGTTTAAGAAGGATCGTTCCCCTAACACCACCAAGCGGGTGTCATAATGGTCCAGTGACGTTAAGACGGATTTTACGTCATGGTCTTCTTTCCGGATTTCAATACAAAGTGCGCCCTGACCCACGGCCGGAAGCATGAGTTTTTCATCCAGGTATTCAGCGATTCTATCTTCAACGCCCAGCCGGTGAACACCTGCAGCCGCCAGAACGATGGCATCTAAATTTTCTGTTTCCAGTTTTTTTAGGCGCGTGTCAAGATTTCCTCTTAACGGGTGTATAACTATATCCGGGCGAGCATACAGGAGCTGGGCCGCGCGACGGAGGCTGCTGGTTCCGATATGAGCCCCGTTTCTAAGTTTGAAAAACTTTCGATTCTGCTTTGAAATCAGAACATCCTGCGGGTTTTCACGTTTAGGAATTGCGCCGATACAGAGCCCTTCGGGTATTTCTGCGGGCATGTCTTTCATGCTATGAACGGCCAGATCGATCCGTCCATTGGTCAAGGCATCTTCTATTTCCTTTACAAACAAGCCCTTGCCGCCCACCTTGGCCAGCGGAACATCAAGAATTTTATCACCTTTGGTTTTGATGATTTCGATTTGGGTTGTAAGACCGGGGTGACCTACTTCAATAGCAGATTTGACCCAATCGGCCTGCCAGAGAGCGAGTTTGCTTCCCCGGGTGCCTATTTTAAGGGTGTTTACCATCAGTGGCCACAGCTTGAACAACTCGTAGCAGAACAGCCGCTACATCCTGATGTGGAAGCGGATGCTTTGAGGGTTTCGCCGCTGCCGCCCTTGCTGAAAAAACCACATGCGGACATTAATTTTTCAATTTTATCTCCGGCGCATTCAGGGCATTTTTTTGGTCCCTCATTTCCAAGCACCAAGAATTCAAAGCACCGGTCGCAATCATTACACTGATACTCAAATATGGGCATTATACAAATTCCTTATATTTGACGGTCTCGTAAAAAGTCCGAAACTAAATCATAATCATCAAGGGTTTTAAATCAAGCCCCGGCTTGAAAATGCCGATTTCCTTTTCAATGCTCTCCCTGTTATTTGATCGATCCTGGGGCAATAAGCGAGCTTTTTGCCCCACCCGATGCATCAAACCCCATTTCTCTAGCCTTTTTAAATTGGATCTTCGCTTCATCAAGCTTATTCTGTTTTAAATACAGATTGCCGAGCCTATGGTGAAACAGCCCATTTTCCGGTGAAATGTCAACACTTTGTTTGCAGAACAACAGTGCGATTTCAGGGTTCTCTCCTTTAATATCAAACAGATAACCGAGGGCGGAAAGCGCGTTGGCATCATTGGGATTTGCCTTGACAGTTTTTTTATATGCCGCAATTGCTTCGTCTATTAATCCAATTTCGGCGTAGCATTCACCTATAAATCGATAATTAGGTCCATTTTGGGGCGCGAGGTCAATTGCTTTTTGATAAAACTGTTTTCCTGTTTCTGGAATACCTATCTCGAAGTAAATTTTTCCGGCTTGAAACGCCACTTCAAACAGCTCCCCCCCCATCTCGTCTGCTTTTAAAAAATACTCAAGCGCCTTGTCATTGTTTCCCATTAACTTATAAACAAGGCCGGTATTGTAACAGGCCATAACTTCTTTGGGATCGAGTTTCATTGCCGCTTTAAATGACGCTATCGCCTTTTCAAAGTTCCCCATCACTGCATAACAGACACCGAGACTATTATGGACGTTAACGTTTTTCGGGTCAATTTGTAAAGCAACGTCGAATTCGGCTATGGCTCCCGTAATATTTCCCTTCTGGTAGGCGTGATCCCCGCTGATATTCAGACTCACCGCGTCAAAAACAACCAAGCTGTTTGGTCCGAAAAAAGAGGCATGATCAAGCGCTTTCGCGGCATTGTCGAGTATTTGATCTTTTTTATATTCGATGGTGGGAAAAGAAGCGATTCCTATGGTGACGGTTTGATTTCCATTCGTTGAAAGATCCTCTTGGATCTGTCTAGCAAATTCAAGGCAAAAATCACTGTTTCTGTCCGGGAAAAAACATCCGAACAAATGGCTTCCAAGCTGACCCCAAAGGCCATTTTCAGTATTACATATACCATTTATGGTTTTGGCAACGTTTAACAGGCTTTCTGAAGAAAGAACGTCACCTGATTGATGAGCCTCATCTGTTTTTATAACCATGGCTCCGAAATATGCTGAAGCATATAGGAGGGCCAGGGCATATTCCGTGAAGGTTTTACCCGTGAGAATCTTCGGAAAGAGCGATGATACGCTTTCTATCGGATCATTAAGACGACCGTCAATTTCATCATCCAAAGGCTTTTCATCGGTTTTGTAAAATAAGAACTGCTGGGAGGTTTTGGTGCTGCGAAACATTCCTTTCCGGCTATTTTTCATAATGAGGCCTTATCAAGCAAATTTCTAAAAGCACTTTCAATGAACGGCAGGTCATCGTCCTGAACCGTTCTAAGGTCTATGATGAATACGTCGTTTTCTATTCTGCCGATAACCGGTGGTGTGGCGTCTCTCATGAACCGGTCTATATGATTAGCGGACACCGAACTAATCGTAACACCAATGCATTTGCTGGGAAGCTCCAACAGCGGAAGTGAGCCGCCTCCAGCCTTTGAAGGACAATTCAGCAATTGCGTGCGCAAGCGGGGGTCGTCTATTTTTTCAAGCCGTTTTAAGAGTCGAATCGCCTGTTTTTCGATCTGGTCAATTGGAAGGGTTAGCATACGAAGTGTTGGGATGGCACGCATTGCTTTTTCGGGGTCCCGATAATGGCGCAACGTACTTTCCAGTGCAGCAAGGGTCAGCTTGTCAATTCGAAGCGCTCGATTAACCGGATTTTTTTTGATGCTGTCAATAGCCTCTTTTTTGCCCACGATAATCCCGGCCTGAGGACCGCCCAACAGCTTGTCACCGCTGAATGTGACGACATCTGCTCCGGCTCTGACGGATTCTTGTACAAGGGGTTCTTTATCCATGCCATACTCGGAAAAGTCCACAAATGTTCCACTGCCAAGATCTTCCATTACGGGAATATGACACTTCCTTCCAAGGGATACCAGTTCTTCAAGAGAGACGTCCGCTCTAAATCCTACGATCCGGTAATTACTGGTATGAACTTTCAATAATAGGCCGGTGTCGATTTCAATGGCCTGTTCATAATCATGAAAATGGGTTCGATTCGTTGTGCCGACCTCTTTTAATATCGCACCGCTTTTAGACATAACATCCGGTATTCTAAAAGAACCGCCGATTTCGACAAGTTCACCCCGTGACACGATCACTTTTTTCCCCCGGGCAATCGTTTCCAAACTTAAAAATACGGCGCCGGCGTTGTTATTAACCACCATGGCCGATTCAGCACCGCTGATTTCGCACAAGAGGTCTTCAACGGCCGTGTATCTTGAGCCACGCCGACCTTCGGCTAGGTCGAACTCCAGATTTGAATATTTCCCGGCGATGAGCAGCAGATTTTCAATGGACTCCCGTGAAAGTAACGAGCGGCCCAAATTGGTATGAATCACGACACCGGTGGCGTTGACAACCGGCTTTAAGTTGGGTGCCATGGCGATGGAAATGTGCGTTTTGACCTGTTCCAAGACGGCTATCTCCGCCAGAAGCGCTTCGCTCGTGCTTGTATCGTTCTCCAGAATCCCTTTTCTAAGGTCATCCACAACAGATCGGACAGAACGTAAGAGAACGGATTTTGGGAGATCCTGAAAAAAAGGGTCTGTTTTTGCACACTCTAAAATTTTGTCCACACCGGGAATTTTTTTTAAGCGTTCTTGTAGCGTTTCGTTTGTTTTCATTATCAATTCATGTAATCGCTATTGGGTATGAGATACGGAATAGTCTTCATATCATTATAATATGAGTTATTTCAATATATTTCTAGAAATTACCAAAAGCAAAGATATTTAAGGGGTCATGAAAAACAGGGTTATATTCCGTTTAGATAAGGTCCGGACGGATAGCTGCCAAGGATACGTAACGTATGACAGTTATTGGCTAACGCTTTCCTCAATGCTGAATATTCATCGTGAGTCAGATCACATTCAACGTCGGCAAAAAAGACATATTGCCATTTTTCGGATCTTAAGGGTCTTGATTCAAGTTTTTTCATGTTGATTTTGTTATGGGCCAAAAGGGACAAGATGCTGACGAGGGCTCCGGGTTTGTCCGGAAGAGTGAAAACCAAAGATGTTATATCATGGTTACTCCCTGTCGGCATAGAGGGACCTATAATCATAAACCGAGTCCAATTGCCCGGAAGATCTTCGATGTTACGGGAAAGAACGCTAAGACCGAGCAATTCACTTAATTTAATATGACCGATTGCGGCGCTGTTCTGATCTTCGGCCACCTTTTTGGCAGCGGCGGCCGTACTTTCCATGGGAACGATTTTTGCTTCGGGCAGATGGGCGCTTAGCCAGCCCGCGCACTGGTCCAATGCCTGCGGGTGAGAGTAAACCGTTTGAACACCAGATAAAGGTGTTTCGTTGCTTAACAGCGAGTGGCTGATTTTGCAGAATATTTCAGCCTGAATAAAGACGTTATATTTTAGAAACAGATCCAGACTTTGACCGACGCTCCCTTGCAGGGAGTCCTCCAGCGGGATAATCCCTAACGTTGCTTCTTTTCCAGCTACGGCATGAAATACAGAATTAAGGTTGCTGCAGGGACGAAAATCCATACTATGTCCCAAGTATTCGACTCCCGCAAAATAGGAAAAGGTGCCTTCAGGGCCCAAATAGACGATTTCCTGGGGACGCTGAAGTCTTCGTGACGAAGAGAGAATTTCTCTGTAGATCTGGAGCAGATGATCTTCCGGAAGCGGTCCCGGATTCTCCTTGATTAGGTGTTGCTGCAATTCTTTTTCTCTGGATGGCTTAAACACGGTGTCTTTTGCAGCAGCCTTAATTTTTCCCACCTCTAAACAGAGGTTAGCCCGCTGATTTAAGAAGAACAATATTTGTTTGTCGGTTTCATCAATTTGTTTTCTAATGGATGTAAGACGATCTTCAGCTGTTTCTTTGGTGGGACGTTCTGTTTTCTGTTTTACCATTTTTTTCTGTTTTACCCGTTGTTTTTATTATGTTTTTTTAATGCCCCGCCCACTAGCAGCGGGGAGCTTATATCAAAAAGCCTCGTTCTATAGCCCCTTAAACCATTAACGTTAAGACCGGGTACGGCTTGTTCAACACATCAAGACGAGCAAGAGAAAGCCATTATCCCAATATTGCCAGGGACTGACTCACTGTCCGATTTTCATGAACAATACCGTGCAGTGCTTTAACCAGAAGACGGGGGTTTTTAGCCTGGAATATGTTACGACCAACAGAAAGACCCGAACCGCCGGCTTGTATCGAATCATGGGCCATCTGAAGAATGTCCTTTTCGTTTTCCATTTTTGGCCCACCGGCAATGACGACGGGGATATCGCATCCATCGATCACGTCGTGGAAGGTGTCGATATCTCCGGTGTACGGAACTTTAACCACATCGGCCCCTAATTCTTCCGCCAGACGGGCGCAATGTTTAACCACTTCAGGATCATATTCACTTTTGATTTTCGGGCCTCTGGCATAAACCATGGCGAAAAGCGGCATTCCCCAACTGTTCGCTTCAGATGAAATTCGGCCCAACTCACCTAACATATACCGTTCGGTTTCGTCACCAAGGTTAATATGGACGGAAACAGCGTCCGCTCCCAGTCGAAGGGCATCTTCCACACCGCCAACCAACGTTTTGGCGTTAGGGAAGGGAGAGAGATTGCTACTGGCCGAAAGGTGAATAATCAGACCGATATCCCGACCACTTCCTCGGTGGGACCGGCGGGGAATTCCTTTATGCATCAGCACGGCGTTGGCCCCGCCTTCCGCTACTTTGTTGACGGTGTCCCGTAAGTCTATCAAACCGAAAATCGGTCCGACGGAAACGCCGTGGTCAAGGGGGACAATGATGGTTCTGTGGGTATTTCTATTGAAAATTCTTTCCAGTCTGATCGATTTGCCGAGATACATATGGCCTCCTAAGTTTTGTTGACCGTTCAGATTTTATCGGCAGACCTTTTTAAACATAAAAAAAGGGCCGCCGGTGTTGACCTGCGGCCCTTTGTGATGGTTGATCGGGTTAATCAGCACCATCCAGACCCCAGGTCCTAGCAAAGAACCCAAAAAAGCTAAAAAAGAAAGCCCGGATAGCATTTGATAAATAATTTTTCATAATATTTTATATTATTACCAAAGCGTTTGTTTTTTGTCAAGCATTAGCCGGCATGTTTTTTTTGCCGACGGCCAGCCATCTTTTGTCGGAAACCTGGGTCACCGGCAGAACCGGTCCACTGCCCCAAAGCCTGGGTCGAACCCAAGCAGCGGTTTCAACAATATGGTCATGCCAGGGAACCAGTGCGTTTCGATCAATGGAAAGGACTTTTATTCCGTTATTTTCAAACTGATGAACGGGGACATCATCCGGGTAGTCCCGAAGCCTGCCGAACTCCACGAAGCGCCCGCTCCAGCCGGACAGGGTGAGACCTACACCCGCGGCAGCGCCGATGATGCCGTCGTTGGTGCCGCCGTGTCCCGAAAGATGAGAATGGTGACAAGCCGCCATAGCCTCTTTCTGGGTCACGATTCGGGAGCAGCAGGCACGACCGAATTCAATCAAGTCCGGAATGGCCGGGCTCTCCTGGGTCACGACGCACAAACCCGGATCACTTCCTTCAATATAAAGTTCCCGGATATGGTCTATTCCCTTTTGAATGAGAAGCTCGTTCATCTTTGGAACATCCGTATCCACCACTACGCAGGCAGAACTATTGTTGGACGTATAGGGGATGCCTTCAAAACGGGGGAGTTGCTGTCTAATAACGCCCCACAAACGGCATTCTTCAGGCAATTTTTTTTCAAACCATCGGGCCAGTTTCCCCGTTCCCCGGTCTGAGCCAAGGACATCCGTATCATCAAAACCGATGTATATTCTCATTATTTATCCTCGTTAATGTTTTTAATCCCTTAAATGGGTGTCGATAATCCCGTGGGCATTTAATTTTTTCATAATCGGCGGAACGAAGAGGCTTCCTGTCATGCCGAAAATACAGCTGAATAACGAACCGATAAAGGCGTGCTGCAAGGTAACGGTCCGGTCCATCCCGATGAGAACGTCAATCAACCAGATGTTGAAAAATTTTGTCGACGCGGCAACAGCGGCTATGACCATGCAAATCAAATAGCTGCTAAACCAATAAGGGCTTAACAAGGCGCCGATGTCAATAATTATCGCAGGCAGGATGAATTTCGGCAAAATCAGCGGTCCCCCTTTCCCCAAGCCCAGAATTACCGCCATGGCGCCGGATATAAGACCGGTCCAGGTTGCGGCAAACCGATACGGGACACAACCTCTTGCCAGCATCAAAAAAAAGATTGTGAATAGCATGGAATGACCGGGAATGTGGAGGTGGAGCCTTAAGGCGGCCCGGAAAACAATAATAAATACAGCACAGAATCCAAGAAACAAAGATTCCTTCAAGGACAGCCTGTTTATAAGAAGGGGTTTTTTTTGTTTCATGTCAATTAAGCTCCGGGCCAATGGGTCCGTTTGTCCTGTTTCCCGAAAGCCCTTGCTTTTGCAGCGGCTGCAATTTCGCTGGCCACCACCATGCATTGCACCACTGTGGGAAACAGCAGGCAGTGGATTAAATCAGGCCAGTTTAACGGGTTTATAATGTCTTTGGGAAGTATCCTCGCGCCTCTATAGACCTGGGCTTCATAGATGGCTTTAATTTCTCTGATCATAAACGGAATAAATCTGATGCTCATTGCCAGAACAAATGCGGCGCGGTAAGGCATTATTTTTTCCAGTGCCATAACAATTTGAGACTGGGGCGTGGTTTGAATATAAATAACACCCGG
>JAUXEW010000064.1 GCA_030620375.1 Desulfobacteraceae bacterium
GTGGTTATCTCGGGGCGCTGGTCGCCCAAAGCACAGCCGATGCTCCGATAATTTTTACGTCGTATAAGGGGTCACCATCACCGGGAGACTGGAAAGGGATCTATTTTGATAATGCCACCAATGACGCCACCACCCTGTTGGAGCATTGTATTGTGGAATACGGGGGCAACAGCCATAATGCCAACATTTATGTTTACAATGCCAAACCCGTCATTCAATACAACACGATTCGAAACAGCAGTCATTCCGGTATTTATATCAGCGGCAGCGGCAGCAGTAATGTGCCGATAAACTGCAATAATATAAAAGACAACTATTACGGCATCTATGTCTCCGCCAATGCCCTTCCCCATATTGAAAGCAATAATTTTTTAACGAACCGAAACTACGGATTATATAATGCCAGCGGGGTAACGGTTGTCGCGGAAAACAACTGGTGGGGAGATGCCGCCGGTCCGGGCTATAACGGGGACGATCTTTACGGCATAGTGGATGTTGCCCCGTTTTTGATCGAAGAAAGCGACTGCATCAACGCACCGCCCACCAACAGCCCGCCGTTTGAGCCGGAAAATCCCACCCCGGCAGATAAAGCGGTGCGCATACCGGTGCTTGAGGAAGGACAACCTGCAGATGTCGTGTTAAAATGGAACGGCGGTGATCCCAACCCTTGGGATATGGTTGTTTACGACGTATATATCGGAACGGGTGAATCTCAGATGATCATGGTTGCCGAAAATATCGGCACCGAGGAATACCAGGCAGGCGGCCTTGAAGAGGGGGTTACTTACTTCTGGCAGGTGGTTGCGCGAGATGATACGGGCGATGAGACATTCGGGGCCGTATGGCGGTTTACAACGCTCGGCGATCCGCCGGATCTGACGGTATCGGAGATCACATGGGATCTTGTCGAACCGATTGGGGCCGGGCAGTTAATGACCATCACCGCAACCATTGAAAACGCGGGCAACGGCCCGGTGGTGGACGATTTTTTAATTCAATGCAAAATAGATGATACCATCATCGCCGTGCACTTAGTCGATAACGTGGTTCATGTCAACGAGACGGTTGTAAAAACGTGGACCTGGACAACCCAAGCCGGGGATCACACCGTGGAAGTATTTGCAGATCGGGCGGATGCGGTATTAGAAATTTATGAACTCAACAATGTCCTTTTGATCAACCTTCCGACAATTTATGATCAAACACCGCCGGAACTGGTGGAGACCAGCCCTGTTGACGGTGCTTATCCCACGGAAGTGGATGAAGTGACCTTTACGCTTTATGATCCTTATGGCAGTGTTGATGACGAGGCGGTGATTTCCGGTATTGAGATTTTAAATTCTGCGGATAACCTGATGACCGGCAGTGTAACGGAAGTAGATGATACGTTTACGTTCACGCCCGACGTATCTCCTTTGCCAAATGATACGTATACGGTCTACTTGACGGCGACCGACGATTCGGGCAATACCCAAGACTACACGTTTGGCTTTACCGCGGACAACCTGGCACCGGACAATCCGACCATCACCGGCGGATCGCTTCTAAGCGGCGTTATACAACCCCGTCCGGCAGTAAACCTTTCAAATACATCAGCCGTAACCCTTGAAGGCACACGGGAAGACGAAACAAGCCTCTGGATCAACGGCGCACAACGGGTAGTTTCCGGCAACAGTGATTGGTCGGTTGACTTAAACCTTTCCCAGGGGGATAACGCGCTGGAAATCTGGCTGGAAGATCCCGCGGGAAACCGCAGCAACAACGTCTGGGTGGATATCCGGGTGGATTCGGAAGCACCGGTTGTTCTCTCCATTACACCGGCAAACAACACCTTTTTCAGCCTCCCGCCGGATGTGGTTGCTGTGAATTATCAGGAAACGATTAGCGGACTTGATCTTAACGCGTCCACTTACGAAGTAAAGGACACCCGTCAAGCCCAATTTCCGGGTAACTGGATTGAATCCGGAGGAAATCAGTTAATTTTTACGCCCGACACGCCGTTTTTGGAATCATCGTACACCATCGACGTTCAACTGACGGATAATTTCGGTAATACAGGCCCTTTTATCCAGTATCATTTTACGGTAGATGCAACGCCGTCGGATGCACCCATCGTCGACCCGGTTACATCCCCTGCTTACAATCCTACCCAGAAAATCACCGGTGCAAAGGAAGCCGATGCCGCCGTCTATATCGGCGGGCAGGAGGTTGTCGGCCATACCCCGCAAACCCATTGGAGTTACACGGCCGAATTGTCCAGCGGAACAAACGAATTTACCTTCACCGCAGTGGACCGGGCGGGAAATATCAGCCAGGGAACGACCGTCGTTATATTTTATGATGATATCCCGCCGCTGCCCGTAACCACGTTGACGGCAAATGGGGACGGGGAGGGGACCACGGCAGCGCTTGACTGGACCGGATATGACGAGTCTGTCCACGGTGATATCGATATGTACAGGATCTACTACAGCACGTCTTACTTTGATAATGTTGACGGACTGCCGATCCATGATACGGTTGCCGCAGGAACGTTCGCATACACAATAGGCGGTCTGATTAAGGGAACAACCTGCTGGTTTGCGGTTGTTCCGGTTGATTTTATGGGACATGCGGATCATTATGTCAATTCGGTCGCAGCCGTTCCCGCGGACGTTATTCCCCCTGAGGACATAACAGACTTGACGGTGGAATCAAATGAAGACCGGCTAATCTTTTCCTGGACCCCATCGGCAAATACTGCCGGTGACCTGTCCGGTTATAAAGTGATTTTCAGTACAAGTCCGGATGATATTATTCTGTCGGCCGGCCAAACTAGTTTCGAGGCATTGAACCTGTCCCCTGCTGCTGCCTATGATGTTGTGATTTATGCGTTTGATGAGGATGACAACCAGAGCAGCGGCATTTCTTTAACCGCGGCAACATTATTGCCCAATCCCGGCAATGTGTCCGTAACGCCTCATGACGGCTATGTGGATCTTTCCTGGAACGGCGTTTACCCGGCAAACCTTGTTAAACATTATGCCGTATATATGAGTGAAGATTCGGCCTTAACCGATGTTTCGACAATGTCCCCGACACGGATCACAACGTCAACATTTGCCAACATCGCGGGTTTGACCAACAACCATACATATTATTTTGCCGTTACCACGGTGAACATTTCAGACGGCGAACGAACAGATGTGACGCCGGTTTCCGCGGTTCCCATGCCGGATGAACAAGGGCCGGACATTTCAAGTATTACCTTTGAAGGCGTACCCATGACAAACAACATGACCGTGGATTCATCCGGTACGATCACCCTTGAGGCATCGGACAGTGCGGGAATCAGCCATGTGGAAGTTTATCTTGACCAGGTATTGATCCGAACCGATTTTTCATCACCTTATACCTGTTATTTGGATATTGTGCCGCTGGATGACGGCATCCATACAACCTTGTTTAAAGCGTATGACTCTCTGGGGAATGTAACGGAGGCCTTCTATACGATTGAGATCGCCTTATCGCCGCCTGCCGCACCAATGATCAGCTATCCGGGTGACGGGTTGTTGACCAATCAATCTCAAATGACGGTTTCAGGCCAAGCGGAAAAAGACTCGTCCGTCACCCTGTTTATCAGTGAGGCTGAACATGCAAATACCCTTGCTGATTCAAACGGCACATTTACGTTTTTGATAACTTTGTCCGAAGGAGAGAACCGCCTGCAGGCATCAGCCGCAAACCGGGCCGGAACCGGGCCGTTAAGCGCCGTAATAACCGCAACACTGGATATGACCATCCCCCAATCACCGCAGCAATTGTCCGCGCAAAGCAAAAGCTTCGGTCAAATCCGTTTATCCTGGCAGGCCCCTTCGGAGACCGAGGTGAAAGGATATAACCTTTACCGGTCGCAAACATCATTTGCATCCATCGGCCAGGCGACAAAGGTGAATGCCGGCCTGTTATACGGTACGGCATATACGGGTCTTCCGCCGTCGGACGGCACGTATTATTATCGGGCGACCACTGTTGATATTGCGGACAATGAGAGCGAACCGTCTAATGAAGCCTTTGCCGATTCGGATAACACTCCGCCCAGAGCCGTTATGATATCCTACTTTCCCCAGGGCCGATATGATCCTCAAACACAAACCATGGCCCCGGGGCGTGTGGACCTGGTCGTTTCCGTAAGCGAAGCATTGTTATCGGATCCGTTTTTAAGCATCACTCCGGAAGGCGGGGTGCCCCTATCCGTGGAACTGAGCAAAGTGTCCGATACCGAGTATTCCGGCTTCTTTAACATCGTTGAAACAACGCCGTCCGGTACGGCATGGGCCGTATTTTCCGCCCGGGATCTGGTGGGAAACAGGGGAACGGACATCGACGCGGGTGAAAGCATCAACATCGACACGGACGGACCCGCCATTACCCGTATCGATATATCACCGGCAGATCCGATTAAAAATGACGAAAATCAGCCGGCCACCATAATTGTTGAAATCGGGCTAAACGAAAAAGTAAAAAAGGGTTTTACGCCCGAACTCTATTACCGGCTCTCCGGCCCGGGCAGGGAATCCGTTTTAGTTGATACACTGAATGAAACAGCACCCCTTTCCGGCGAAGAACAGTCCTGGCAGGGGCAGTTTACGTTTCCGGCCGATGCAGGCTTAACAGACGCAGAAACCTTGTCATTTGAGTTTATCGGGGAAGATGATTTAAATAACATTGGAAGCGATATTCTTTGTAAAAATATGTTCCAGGTCTACCAGGGTGATCTGCCGCCGCTGGAAGCGCCGACCGGACTTGCCGGAGAATCCTTGCCCGACGGTAAAATTTATTTGATCTGGAACGATGTAAAATTGACTGCGGGATATCAGCTTTATCGTCAGGCCCCGAATGAAACCGAGCGTTTGCCTTACGGCAATCCGATGGATTCGGATGTGACCGAATTTACGGATGAACCGGTTGTCGAGGGCGAATATGTATATGCCGTGGCCAGCATCCGGGAAGAAAACGGGGAACAATCCCTCAGTGGTCTTAGCGCATCGGTTTTCGTGGACTCGGACGCCACACCGCCGCCGGCGCCGTTAAATTTCTCCCTGGAACTGGCATCCAACGGTATTTTGGCCCAATGGACGTCACCGGCCTACACCGAGTCCGTTACGTTTTCCTTATACCGTTCAGATGCCGCGTCAATATCCTCTGTGGAAGGCATGTCGCCCATCATCGTCGGTATCCCCATGGAAAGTACGCAGGTGGTGGACCCCAATCCGTCTTCCACGGATCATTGTTATGTAATCACGGCGGTTGATGAGGCCGGCAACGAATCCCTGCCGTCCAATGATTTCTATTTAAATTTCAGCCTCCTGCCGGTTTCAAGTATGGTAGTGACCCAAACCGATACGTCACATCCGATCATCACCTGGACCCACCCGGACAGCGGAATAAGCATTGCCGGGTATGACCTGACAATAAACGATCTTGACCCGTTACGCCTTATTGAATCCATCTACACGGATACGGGTTACACAGAGGACCGGCGGACCTATTCAATTGCGGCCGTGGATGAAAACGATGCCAAAAGTTTGTCCCGCACCGTCACGCTGCCGGTTATCCGGGCCGAGGTTGCGGACAATGCAATATTAAAACGAGGGATCATGAACCGCCTCGCGTTTGATGTGAAAAACCATTCTTCAGACGCTGTGGATCATATACGGCTTAAGGTTCGTGTGGGCACATACGACCATGTGTCGGAAGAATTTGCCCTTGCCCCGGATGAAGTAAAAACCGTTTCCGTGGTTATCGGCGGATATGATGATTTGCCGGACACGGCCGATCTGATCCACACCATAGAGATTATCTCCAGTGCGGGTGAAACAATTCAAATTATCCGCACATCCGCCATCGATGTGGCCGACGGCATGATGGTGCTTCACATTTTAAATGAGGAATTTATCAGAGGCGGAACCGGAATTGCTCGGTTTACCCTGGAAAATTGCGGGGAAGAAAACATAGAGGTCGTCACTGCCGAAGGATTCGGAAATCAAAGCGCTTCGGACATCCGGTTTAAACTCCTGGATGTTGACGATAATGTCCTTGATGTGGTTGGGTTGAAACAATCTGTGGGAGAATCCGTGATCACATTGTCAAACGGCGACACCATTGCACGCATTTTTGCAGGCGCCATATTTACCTCAGATCCTGTGGGATTGACCGTTCCGTCAGGCGCGCCGGATGATTTAAATATCCGGGTCCAAATCGACAGTATTTATCACCATCTGGGCCAAAGTGATGAAATCTTTATGCAGGGCATTGCCACAACCCATGAGATCACCCTCATTGATACGTCCTACTATGCTCAGGTGACGGATATCCAGCCGGAAACGTCCATCGGCGATACACCTGTTGACATTTCCGGCCGGACGGTCGAACGGGCCTCCGCAAGCCCCATCCCTAATGTGCCGGTAAAACTGATCATCAGCTTAAACGGTTTTGAGCGAACCATTGATTTACTTGCCGACGATGCCGGTGCATTTACCTATGAATTTATTCCCAATGAAAATGAATCCGGCATTTATCAGGTTATGGCGTTGCACCCGGATTTAACGGACCGTTCGGTTCAGGGGCAGTTCGTGATCAGCAGTATTGGCGTACGTCCCGATATTGTGGAACTTCAAATGCCTAAAAACTATGAGCAAACCATTGAGATAACCGCAACCGCGGGCAAATGCACCTCGGCAGAAAATTTGCGGATCGTATATGGGGCCGAAGATCAGCCGGACGACGTCTTGTTGCAAGGCGTCCACGTGACATTGGGCGGTCCCGTCTCCTTAAGCCCGGAACAAAAAATCACCATGCCGGTAAAAATCTGGGCGGACAACACGGCTTCAGATACCGGCAAACTCAGATTAAAGGTCAAAAGCGATGAATCCGGAGATGATGACTGGGGCACTGTTGTTGTGAATCTGGCCCTGGTGGATGCAACGCCTTTGCTGTATTCCAGCCCCAATTATGTAGAGACCGGTATGGCCCGGCAAGAACAGGTCACGGAAACCGTTACCCTGGAAAACAAAGGTGTGGCGGATTTAACCGATATGCACCTTGAGATCGTCAATCAGTCCGGCGGACCGGTCCCGTCGTGGGTGTCCTTAAATGTCATGCCGGACCAGGGATCTTTATCAGTGGGAGAAAAACGGGAAATCCCCGTCTCATTCTTCCCGGATGAAACGGTTGCAGAAGGGAACTATTCATTTTATCTCAGGGTGTCCGGCTCCAACTATCCGGCTATCGATATCGGCCTGTATGTTTCCGTCATCCAATCCGGTATTGGCAACGGTTTGTTTAAAGTATCGGATATCTACACCGGCACGCTTGATGAAGATACCGGCGGCCTTGTCCAGGGACTTTCCGGCGCCAAAGTAAAACTTCAGAACGAAGAAGTGCTTTCCGAAGAATATGACACAATCACGGACAGTACGGGTGAGGCCTGGTTTGAGGATTTGCCTGCCGGTCAATACAAGTGCCGGATTACCGCGGACAATCACCAGGAAAAAATCAGCCGCATCCGGATCAAACCGGGGATTACCACGACTCAGTCGGTCTTTTTAGATTACAATCTGGTGACCGTGGAATGGGAAGTTAATGAAATATCCATACAGGATAAATATGAAATCGTGTTAAACGCGACATACGAGACCGATGTACCGGCAGCCGTTGTTATAGTAGAGCCCACTTCCATCACACTGCCGGACATGAACCCCGGAGATACCTATAACGTGGAAATTTCCTTAACCAACTATGGGTTGATCCGGGCGGACAATCTGCAATTTATACTCCCGGAAAACGACAGCTATTTCAAATACGAAGCCAGGGACGGCATCCCCGCCTCCCTTGGCGCCAAAGAAAAGATCAGCATTTCCTATCGGGTAACCTGTCTGTCTGCTTATGGTCAAGCAGATGGTTCCGGTGCGGGGGACGGGTGCGAACCCTATCTGAGATGCGGATGGGTGGAATATATGTATTGCTGTGCGAACGGACAAAAGACGGAGACGGAAGTCGGACACTGCGTCAACTATATGCCCACCGGGTGTATGGATGACGACAGCACAATCGGAACAGCCATTGAGAGGTATATAGGAACCGTAAGCGGACAGAGCAGCGGACTGGGCAGCGGCTGGAGCCCGTCATTGGTCACCATGGAAGGAACAAAATGCTATCCCGAATCAGAAAAAGAAGAACCCGAGATGTGCAAAACCAAAGACACCGAAGGCAGCCAGGAGGTGGCTACCGCTTCCCATGTGAATGTAAGACACCGTACTTATAACCATGACGCGCTGGATGTGTCTGTGAAAACCCCCAGGGGACATATTGAGATTAAACGCTATTACCAAGACGGCCGATGGTATCTGGGATCTTACAATTACAATATGATCCAGCCGCTGCTCGGTAATGGTGATACGGCGTCTCTTGCTGTTTTAAATGAGTATAAATACACAGACCACCGGTTTCCTGGTGAGCCGGTCATAACGGCAATCATTAAAAACGGTGTGGTTTATAAACTGCCGCCTGACCATTTACGATTAAGAACCGAATATGATGCGGATGGGGACATGATTGACCAGCGCTGGGAATTTCCCGGGGGCAAGGTCTATCTCCACAAAACCTATTCCATCGTGCCTGACGAAGGCGGATATATATGGACAAACAAAAACGGAGAATACCATAAATATTCCGCAGGCGGTGCGATTTTATCTTCCGGGGATTCGGGCGGGGAAAAAGCCGCCTATATATACGACTCAAACAATCGTGTAATAGGCATAACAGATGCTAATGATGAGCAAGTAGTGTGGTTTGAATATAATGGTCTGAATCAATTATCAATATGCCGGTTAAGTGACGGCAGGCAAGCGGAATATTTCTATGCGGATGATCTGCTCGCGCGCGCGGTGGACGTTACGGGAGAAGAAACCCGATATGAATATGATGACGACAACAGACTGGTCAAAATCATTGACGCTATCGGCAATGAAACGCATATCGCCTATGGCGATCAGGATGAGGTAATTTCCGTAAAAAACCAGGACGGCATCGGGCATAGTTTTGAATATGATTATGACGATTATAAAAAGGAATATTATGCCCGGTCCAAAAGCACTTCCGGCAGGGTCAAGGAAACCTGGATCGATGATGAAGGGGATACCAGGCGGGTTGCCGTAGACGGAAGCGTCATTCAAAAAATAGAAAAAGACGGCAGAAAAGAAATCATCACGGATGAAAACGGTTATGTAACCACAAAAGAATATGATGAATGGGACAACCCGGTTAAAATTACCTATCCCAATGCCACTAAAATCATCAATGAATACGAGCATGAGACCCACCGGCTCGTTTCGAAAACCGATGAAAACGGGGTGGTCGCCACATACGATTATGATGAGGCCGGAAATCTCACCCGAAAAACAGAGGCAACGGATACGGATAATGAACGGATTACGGAATACACCCATGACGCATACGGCAATATCCTATTCATCACCGTATGGGGAGATCCGGAAAATTTTGTCACCGGGATGACCTATGACCGTTTTGGTAATCTGACCGCCATTACGGATCCGGAAGGCAACATCACTCAGTTTGCCCAACATGACGTCATGGGCAACGTGCTGACCAAAATCGATGCCAACAACAAAACCTGGCAGTATACCTATGACAATGCCGGCAGATTGTTGTCTGTTACCGACCCCTTAAGCCAAGTCACCAACTTTGAATATGATGCCGCAGGCAATATGGTCAAAGAAATCGATGCCCGGGGCATTGAAACACTTTTTGAATATGATACACGCTATAATCTTATCAAAACAACGCAGGTCATTGATCCGGAAACACCGGAATTAAATCCGGTCACGCACTTTGAATACAATGCTGACGATAAAATGACCAAACAGACAGACCCACAAGGCAATGGCGTTATTTACGAATATGACAATGAAGGACGTCTGCGTGGCAACATTGACGGAAACGGCAATGAAATCCTCATGGAATACAGCGGCAGTGACGGGTGTACAACCTGTTCCGGCGGCAGTTCTGATCAATTATCCAAGATCACTTACCCCACTTTTGAAAAAACCTTTGTCTATGACAAGCGGGGCAGAAAAGTGACGGAAGAGGATATTTTAGATACAGAAACTTCCCATCGGTCATTGTTCACTTATGATGCCGCGGGCAACCTGGTGTCCAAAACAGACAAGCTGGGTAAAAGCACCTTTTATGGGTACGACGCCCTCAACCGGCTGGCCCATGTGCTTGATCCTGAAAGCGGACAAACGTTTTATGTCTATGATGATCAAGACAATTTGATCAGCCTGACCGATGCGGAAAACAACACCACCCAATTTGAATACAACAAAAATAACCAGCTCATCAAAGAAATCCGGCCCATGCTGGAGGAGACCGTATATGACTACGACGGGGCAGGCAATCTCATTGAGAAAATTGATGCCAGGAACCAGAAAACAGCCTATGAATATGACGATGCGGGAAGGCTAACGGGAATTAAGTACTATGCCGTATCAACAGACACCGAACCTTCAAAGACCGTAATTTTTAGTTACGATGAAATCGGCAATCTTACCGGATATGATGACGGCACCACATCCGCAACCTATATATATGATGATCTGTATCGCAAAATATCAGAATCCGTAAATTACGGAGCATTCACCCAAACTAACGCCTATACCTATTTGAAAAATGGCCTAAAAGAGACCTTTACCGGTCCGGACAGCATCACCTATGGCTATCTATATGGCCCAAACAATCAGCTCACGGGAGTACAGATACCGAATCTTGGATTTATCACCATCAATGAATACAACTGGAACCGACCGGCATCCATGACCCTGCCCGGCGGAAGCACCAAGGAATTTGAATATGATCCGTTGATGAGGATTAAATCCATGGTCTCAAAAGATCCGGGCCAAAATGTGTTGTTGAATTATCAGTATTCGCATGATAAAGTAGACAACATTACACAGAAAGCTACCGAGCATGGCGATTATGTATATGATTATGACGATCTGTATCGCTTGGCTGATGTTGATAATCCGGATGTTGACGATGAAGCGTTTACGTATGATGGTGTTGGTAACAGGCTGACTTCCGAAGGCGTTGCCGGGAATTGGTCCTACAACACCAATAACGAACTTACCGGTTACGATGACGTATCATACGTTTACGACGACAACGGCAACATGACCCAAAAGACCGTCGGCGGTGTGGCAACCAGCTATGTCTATAATATTGAAGACAGGCTGGCGGAAGTGTGGAACGGAGAAGTTTCTACCGGCTCTTTGACAGCATCGTATTATTATGATCCGTTCGGTAGACGACTGTGGAAGGAAGTTGGAGGAGTCAGGACGTACTTCCATTATGCGGATGAAGGATTGATCGGTGAATACGACTCGACAGGCAACGAGATCAAAACATACGGTTACAAACCTAACTCAACCTGGACAACTGATCCGTTGTTTATGAAAGAAGGCACCAGCTACTACTTCTACCACAATGACCACCTGGGTACTCCGCAGAAGATGACGGCGGTTAACGGAGCTGTTGAGTGGTCTGCGAAGTATGAGAGCTTTGGGAAGGCGAATGTAGAGGTTGAGACTGTTGAGAATAATTTGAGGTTTAGCGGACAATACTATGATCATGAGACAGGATTTCATTACAATTACCACAGATACTATGATCCTAAGTTGGGGAGATATTTGACACCTGATCCGATTGGGTTGGCTGGTGGGATCAACATCTATTCTTACGTTTCAAACAACCCTTTCA
>JAUXEW010000125.1 GCA_030620375.1 Desulfobacteraceae bacterium
GATCTGGTGCAACGGCACGCCAAATCCCAGCCCAGGCCAAACGATTGGTGTATGGTCAATAATTTTAAGGATGAATTTATCCCCAAAGCGATCGCTGTTCCCTCAGGGAAGGCAACGGAGTTCTACAAGAAAATGAACAAAGTCATTGACGATCTGAAAAGGGAATTGCCTAAGGCGTTTGCGGACGAAGCTTATCAGGAAAATCAAAATAAGGTACAGAAAAAGTACACTGAACAGCAACGGGAAATATTCCAAAACCTGGAAAAATTTGCAAAAGAGAAGGATATCCTGATCAACAAGACCCATGCCGGGTTTCAGACAGTTCCGGTCATTAATGATAAACCGATTTCTCCAGAGGAATTCAGAAAATTGCCGGAAGACCGGAAAAAGCAAACCGAAAAAAATGTCCAGATGGTTCAGTCTGAAATTGAGACAACCGTTCGCGAGGTGAATAAAATCGGGAACGCCATGGGCATGGAAAACGGAAGAATAATGGAACAGGTAACCCTGTTTGTGGTGAGAGGCCGTTTGGACATCATCAGAAGCGAATCCAAGGATTGGGCGGATATACTTTCCTATCTGCAGGAAGTCCAAGACGACATTGTGGAAAACATTGAGAATTTCATAATGCCGAAAAAAGGAAATCAGCCGCCTGAAGGTATGATATTTCAGCCCCAAAAACCGTTCTTTCAACGGTATCGGGTGAATGTGCTGGTGGATCGAAAAACGACCGAGGGTGCACCGGTGGTTTTCGAGTCCAATCCGACCTACCATAACGTGTTCGGCCAAATTGAAAAGAGAACATACATGGGAACCGTAACCACCGATTTTACCATGGTTCAGGCCGGGTCGCTTTTGAAAGCAAACGGCGGATATTTGATCATGGAGATCGAGTCGGTGCTGATGAATCCATTTGTATGGGAAGCTTTAAAACGCGCATTGCAGAACAAGCTGATTCACATAGAAGACGTGGCGGTTGGTTTGGGATACGGCACCGCGTCACTACGACCGAAAGCGATTCCCCTTGAGGTTAAGGTCATCCTGTACGGTGATACTTATCCTTTTCAGATTCTTCAGAATTTCGACTCCAAATTTAATAAGATATTTAAAGTCCGCGCGGATTTTGATTATGAGGTGGAGAGAAATGAAGATACGGTTGAACAATATATTCAGTTTATTTCAAGGGCCTGTAAAGAAGAAAAATTGCTGCCCTTGACCCCCCGTGGCGTTGCCGCCATAGTGGAATACAGTGAAAAAAATATCGCCAAGAAAAACAAGCTTTCCATCCGGTTCGGGCCGATTATGGGGATGCTGAAAGAGGCGGATTATTGGGCACGAAAAGGCAACGCCCGACAGGTAACCGACAAACATGTTTTAAGGGCGTATAATGAATCGAGATTTCGCTATAATTTATACGAAGAGAAAATGCATGAGTCGTATGCTGAAAATACGGTGATGATAGATGTGGACGGGGAAGTAGTTGGTCAGATCAACGCGCTTGCCGTTTACCAGATCGGTGATATTTATTTCGGGCGTCCGTCCCGGATCACAACCGAGACCTATATGGGGAAGGCCGGAATTATTAATATCGAGCGTGAAGCCAAGCTCAGCGGAAGTACCCATGATAAAGGGGTTTTAATCCTGTCCGGATACTTGGGGAAAACCTTTGCCCAGCAGTATCCCTTAAGTCTTTCTATCAGTATTGCTTTTGAGCAAAGCTATATGGGTATTGATGGAGACAGTGCCTCATCAACGGAATTATATGCAATTCTTTCCAGTTTATCCGGTATTCCCATCAAACAGGGAATTGCCGCGACCGGATCGGTGAATCAAAAAGGCAGCATACAGGCCATCGGCGGTGTAAATGAAAAGATTGAAGGATTTTATGATGTCTGCAAAACAAAGGGGTTAACGGGAAAACAGGGGGTCCTTATTCCTCAGGCCAATGTAAACAATTTGGTTCTGAAAAAAGAAGTCATTGAAGCGGTGAAGAAGCGAAAATTTCATATCTATCAGGTCCCCACCATAGAAAGGGGGATTGAAATATTAACGGGTGTGCCGGCCGGAAAACCGGATAAAAAAGGTGACTATCCCCAAGGGACGGTTTATGGCCGAATTCAGGAGCAGTTAGAGGCATATCTGGAGCGGTCTATGCAATTAAAAGAGAAATTTGAACCAAAACAGGACTAAACAGTGGAAATATTATGGAAGATTTGAGTGTCACGATAATTCAAACCGAACTGTTTTGGGAAGATATCGAATCAAACCTTTCGGCATTTGATGAGAAGATAAATAGTATCGAGGCGGATACGGACCTGATCATTTTGCCGGAGATGTTCACTACCGGATTCAGTATGAATGCTCCAAAACTGGCCCAGGACATGAAGGGTTCGGCTGTTTCATGGATTTTGGAAAAGTCACGGGAAAAACATACGGATATAACCGGAAGCGTTATCATAAAAGACCAAGGGAAGTATTTTAACCGATTGCTGTGGGCAAAGCCCAATGGCGAGCTTTATACGTATGATAAAAAGCATCTTTTTCGGATGATCGGCGAACACAACATTTACGCTGCCGGGAACCGGCATCTGACCGTAACTTTACGCGGATGGAAACTCAGGCCTTTTATCTGCTACGATATGCGTTTTCCCATCTGGACAAGAAATCTCGATAACCAGTATGATGTCGCGATCTATATTGCCAATTGGCCGGAAAAGCGTGCGTCGCATTGGAAGTTGCTAATGCCGGCAAGGGCGGTAGAGAACCAGTGCTATGTGATTGGTGTGAACCGGGTCGGAAAAGACGGCAAGGGGTATTCGCACAGTGGCGATTCCTCGGTGATTGACCCTACCGGTAAAATTTTTTTCCAGCAGGCAAATACAGCCTGTATACACACCATCCGACTGACCTATGATGCCGTAAAGACATACAGAGAAAAATTTTCCGCATGGATGGATGCGGATGAGATATGTTTTCCCTGATCTTAATCGACGGGAGCAATATGGACTGACAACTGATAGAATCCATTCCATTATAGGGCCGGTATAAACCCCAACCATCTGTTTACTTGAAATTGGCCATATCACCATCCTTTGATGTCATTGGAATTTTGGACCCCAATTAATCCCCATACAAATTATTTTGATCTTATGAGCATATTTTTTATTGACAGCTTGCATTATATGCTTTATATTTTGATCAAACGAGCAAAACAGGGGAAAATATTAGCTGCCCCGGGCTCGAAAACCAAGATGGGTATCCGCATATCCGGTCATCGCTGTAAAGAAATAGCCATTAACCAACAGACCAATCCGGATAAAACGGAAAAGTGAGCTAAAGTTTTGGAATTCTGTCTATTCTATTTAAAATAGATTGAGTGAAACGAAGCCTTAAATTTAGGCAACTATATAAAAGGAGGTGAACAGTATGCCACAAGGAGATGGAACAGGCCCCCAAGGACAAGGCCAGGGAACCGGTCGCGGTGCAGGACAAGGTCGCGGTGCGGGACAAGGCCGCGGTTCGGGACAAGGCCGCGGTACAGGACAAGGTCGCGGTTCGGGACAAGGCCGCGGTAAGGGACAAGGCCGCGGTACAGGACAAGGTCGCGGTACAGGACAAGACCGCAGTAACAAACGGTAAAACGATAATCATTCAATCCATAACAACATTATATTGAGGAGGTGATTTTATGCCAGGATTTGATGGTACAGGTCCGATGGGTGCCGGATCCATGACCGGCGGCGCCAGGGGTTTTTGCAATCCGGCAAATGCAGGATACGATCCCAGGGTTACCGGGGGCTTTGGCTATGGCAGAGGGTTAGGACTCAGACGCGGATTTCGAGGTGGATTCGGTCCCGGCCGGGGTAGGGGACTCGGTTTCGGCAGAGGTTACGGGTGGGATCCGCCCGCTGTTGGCCCTGCCTATTCGGTGGGTGCTGCCGATGAGCTGGAGATGCTAAGGGCTGACGCCGAACGCATGCAAAGATCATTGGAGGCGATCAACAAACGAATGGAGGAATTGGAAAGGAAACCTTCCGAATCATCTTAACTAGGCCGTAATGCAGGTAGGCTGCATGATACTTAATGAATTAAGGGGTGGTGCAAGCAAGCAGCCCCTTAATTCGTTATCCCGGCTTCTGACCTATCGCGAGAATTCGATGGTTCATAAATCCGTAATCCCCTTTTGAACCATGCGGCGAGAAATCAGTGTGAAGCTTAAGATTAATAAAGCCCACCTGTTCAAGAAGTGAAGATAAAGCCGGGGGTTCATAAAGCCGGATTGCATATGTGCGGTCGCGGATGATCCCTTTTAGTTTGCTCAGCACGACTTCACGGGCGTGAATTCTATTCTCAAAGAGTTCACGTTCCCGGCAGACGACGATGTCGTTGCCGATTTCATGCCATGTATTGGGATTAAATTTCTCTTTAGCGATCGCTCCGTTGGTTACATCTACTAAAATCCATCCGTCTGAACATAGGAGGCGAAAGGCTTCCGACAGAATCTGGCTGTCCGCGTCAGCAGTGTTGATGTAACCCAGAGAGTTTCCCATGATGCATACATGGTCGAAGGATTCGGATTCAAGCTGCGTGCTCCGTGCATCCGATTGAATCAAATTCAGGGGATAACCGTTTTCCATGACCCGTTTTCGGGCGACCTCAATAAGGTGTGAAGAGTAATCCAGAAGGGTGCAGTTTTGAAATCCCCGCTCATAAAGCTCGAAACAGTGACGCCCGTGCCCGCCGCATAGATCCAGGATCTTGTGGTGGGTTTGGATAGGGAGCAGCTGGCAGATGGCATCTACTTCATGACGCGTGATTGTATCGTCACAGACCGAACGTGCATCTGTCAGCAAGTAGACCTCGTCGAACATGGTTTTCCACCAGTCGGGATTAATTTGAATATTCATGATAGGCCTGCGTTCAATTGTCTACCTTAAATTTCCCCTGGCGGTTATTCCGGATAGGGCACAAAGCTGAAAAGCCCGTCCGAAGCGATAATTGCGGGGGACCCGCCCCAGGGCTGTAGGCGGGCGATTTCAAGTTCCTCGGGCTCTATTTTAATAATGTCATCCAATTCTCCGCCCAACCACATTTTTTCTAATTCTAGGCCGTCCGACCACATTTTATGGCAGTATCTTTCCAAAGCATCGAGTTGATGAACGGTAATAAGCCTTGGACGGATTGCGATTTTGATCGGGCCGAGTAGGTAAGTGAATTTATGATGAAGCGCCAATTTATTCTGCATTTCAATAACATTCAAGATTTCACCGGATTCGATTTCCAAAATTGCTTCATTGATGCGCTCAACAGCATCTTTAACCGGCATGTCCGTTTTAAGGATAGCCAGCGGTTGAACCCCTCCGCCGCTTCCCACGTTTGTCGGGACGCCTCCGTACCGACATAGAAAACCGAAAAGCCGATCGGGGCCCATTAAACAGCGAAAATCGGTTTGAAATGATTTTATGATAATCTTGTCCTTTTCCAGTGCAGGAATGTCTTCAGCCCATAACTTGAGGGGGATTTTTTCCTGGACAATATATGCCTCATCTCTAAGCGCCCGTTGGATTGCCTCGTCCGGATCTTTGTTGACTAAACCAACCCTGACACCTTTGCCGGAATAGCCTCTTTCCGGTTTTAACACCAGTTCGTTCCAATGGGCTCTGGTCCATTCGATCAGGTCATCAATGGTTTCATCATTAGGACCGTTTGTTTTTCGATGGTAGAATTGGCGGGTCCAGGGGGTTCGGCTCACCGTTTCTTTATGAAACCGATCGCGGTGAGAGCCCGTGATCACCTCAAACATGCTTTTGACGTTGATCGGTTCAGTCCCCCTTGGGTTGATCACCCGGTTTTCTTTAACTGCTTGGAGCACCGGTTTCAGGTTGTGGATGCGATGAAGTTCCAGTAATACGTCCGTATTAAAATCCATAAAAATTACGGAGACCGGCCGGCCTTCCCAGCATACTTGTCCGCCACGCAACTCCAGTTCTTCAGGAGCCATCAACGCACCTGACAAACCTTCAATATTATCAAGCCTTTCGGCTAGGTTTCTGTTTTCCGTAACGTCTTCTAACGTTTCCTTTTCCGCAACCACAGCGATGAGGCCGGAATTTTTCCCTTCCCGGGTACGATGGGCATGGACAAGCATTTTAACAAAACCGTCTATAGGGAAGAGGAGGGGGTGGTCGAAATCCAGGTCGATATGTAAGGATTTTATTTCATTGAATTTCAACCATACCGATTTTCCGATGATCTGGGTGATTCGCTGATAATCCCAACCGCCCGGGCTTCCGAGGTTCCATTCCGAATGAAATCCGATAAAATTTTTCATTTAGATTCCTTACGCGCGTTCTCCAGCGCTTTAAACCTTTTTTCGATTAAGTGAAACGGAAGTTCACCGCCGTTTAATAAATTCTTATGAAATTGTTCGGTTCCCATTCGAGATTCATACCCTTTTTTTAATTGCTTTATTTCATAATGGCCCAAACTATAACACAATTGATATCCGGGGTTCAATTGGAAACGGTTAATCTGTCTTATGGCTTCTGTTTCGGAGAATCCGATGGTCGATAACAACGTTACGGCCTTTTCGTGGTTTAAAAAACCCGATGGCAGTCCCACATCGATTTGACATCTTGCGGATCTCCATAATCGTCGTTTATAATCCACTAAGAATTCTATGGGATGATTTACATATTGAAAGTCGGTGAGCAGTGTTTCAGCATAGAACGCCCACCCCTCATAAAAAAGGGGCGACTCGATTTGACGACGGATAGGATTGTCCAGTCTTCTTCTGACGGTGTCCAGAAAATGATGACCGGGTACGGTTTCGTGTGCAGTAAGGAATTTGTATTCACGATGAAGCCGGTGTTTTAAGCGGCTTTCGGATATTTTATCGGTTTTCCGTGAAAGATTAGGCGTTATATAAAAGATACTCTTTTCACGGTCATCATCGCTGAATGCCGCACTGAAAGAAGCCGCGCTGCGGACGGATTTCAGATAAGTTGGGGTTTCAGAAAATTCCAGAGAAGCATTCAAGTCACCGGTGACGACCCCATGCCGGCCAAAAAAATTGATCATATTGTCGATTTCCCGCCGGTACAAAGAAAAAGTGTCCATTTTTTCGATGTCCGAAGGGTGAAAGGCGTGATACAGCTCTTGCCAGGATTTTTCAGGATCTATTTTCAACCGGAGTTTTTGTAATTGTTCAAGGTCATGATGCCATTCTTCAACAGCGATCTGAAATATTTCATCCACATCCCGTATGGATAAAAAATGTTCTTTTAGGCTGCTTTCAAACGATTGTACACCGAGTCGCCGGTCCGGAATCGGGGTGGCGGCAAGCAAGAAGGCCTTAAATTGATCCAGTGCGACCCCGGCGTTTTCAATTCCGTCGGTCATCCTGCCGGAAAGGTTTCTCGAATCCGGGTCTGTCCGGGAGGTAAGGATTTCATGAAGATATTGGCGGCAATCGTTCACCATTTCGACGGCGGCCCGGAAAAATGTTTCCGGCATCCGGCTTATATTTTTAATTCCCTGGTGCAATAATCCAGGGACGGCACATAAACGTGAAAGGACTCTATGGGTGTGTTCTTTCGAATCGGATGCAGGTTTAGACAGGGCGTGGTCCAGCCCGATAAATGCTATTTTTAAATAGAATAACGGATTACTGCGCCATATCCGGTTTTTATCCAACGCAATGAGGACCCCGGCCACGCTGGCCATTAACATCTGGAGATCGATAAGATTCTCCAAATCTGTCTCGCGGTGGGTTTGTTGGTAAAATTCTTTTTGAAAATGTTGCAGCCTGGTTATGGTTTCACTAATCGCGTCCGCCTCCAGATTGTCCAGCCGGTCATAATAATGTTTTGCGTTCTGGGCTCTTGGAATAAAGTGAAATTCATCACTGGCGCACATGACAGGAAAGCGCTGGGCCATGAAATCGAAGTATGGTTCCGCCAATTTTATTATCGGATCACTCATGATTTGCCTGCTACGGAAAGGTACGGTAATTATCTAGTGTCCATCCAGAAATGAAGATTTTTGTTCAAGATCAAGGCATGCGAAAAAAATAACCGGAGGCATATGTTTGATATTCCGAGGATTATTTTTTCGCATAACGATGAGATTGGGCAAAAAGACCATTTCTGGATGGGCACTATCTAACGATGATCCCCACCATTGCACCGGTCATGC
>JAUXEW010000221.1 GCA_030620375.1 Desulfobacteraceae bacterium
ACAATCAGTTGCAGTGCTTTGTTATCCCATGTCAACAAACGCGTCTGTCTCCAGCATGTACTGGTAAAGATGCCGGAGATGCGATCTTGGCCTGATGTTCTCAACCGTTACGTTCCCTGACTTTGGCACTTCCCAAAAAGAAAGATCCAGATCACAGGCCTCAAGATAACTCTTGAAGCTCTTTAGGGGCATGGGGAACGCGTATATCTTCACGTTCCTGGCTATAAGTCGCCCTATGGCTTCGATAATTCCACCTTCCAATTTTTCGTAGTATGTCTCCTGGAAGAATTGAACCAGGCTTGAAACGCCCATTGCAAACCGAATCGGCTCCTGTGTGTAGCGAATCAGGTAGGCCGACACATGATAGGTTTCAGGAAAAGACGAGTCCATGATGTTGTAACCTGTCTCAAGCAACCGATCCATTCGGTCAAGAAACTCTGAGTCTTGAGGTCTTTTTTCCAAAAGCAGATTGTTGATTGTCATTTCAAAAAGGGGAACAGGT
Source organism: Desulfobacteraceae bacterium (assembly GCA_030620375.1). Lineage (GTDB taxonomy): Bacteria > Desulfobacterota > Desulfobacteria > Desulfobacterales > UBA5616 > JAUXEW01. Next base: position 503 of record JAUXEW010000221.1, read on the forward strand.
TCTCGTTTCGAGCTATGACCCTCTCCGGCAAGCCGTCGCGTCGTGGCATCAAGCAGTTCCACGTAAATGTGATCCGTGTTTTTGAATGAACCTCGTTCAACAATGACCGGCCGCTTATATAAAACCTGAAGCGGTTCGACGATTGCCCGTTCGGGCGTAATCACGACAACAGGGGTGAGGCCTTGTTGAATAAGCTCAAGACCCAAAAGGAGAGGGTCAACGTCCTTGAATTCAGGCCCGGACAGATCGAGAAAATCAACCTCGATTCTGTCAAGGGAAAGACCGTCCATTAATCCCTTTAGAAAACGTTTTAAAGGACTCCTTTCATAAAATACGCCGTAAAGCAGATTGATCCCCAAAATCCCAACTGCCTGCTGCTGGAGCAGATTCGTGTCATCGCCCAGGTTAACGTGCAGGAGGACATCATTCGGATCCGTTCCAGGTTCAGATTGGAATCTCAGGCCGATCCAGCCATGACAAATATTTGTGCCGTCATAGTTTCTTGCTGAAACGGTATCGGCAAATGCAAAGAATGCGGTGCTGCTGCCCCTGCTCTCCATTAAACGTCCCAGCACTTGTTCGTACTCAAAATTCATCATCGCTTCCAGACGCTGCCGGGACACATAGCGATCAGTGCTTCCATAGATATCGTCACTGAATTTCATATCATATGCGGATATGGTTTTGGCCACCATGCCGGACGCTCCTCCCACATGAAATAGCCAGCGGGCGACTTCCTGGCCGGCGCCTATTTCTGCAAAGCTTCCGTAAACGGTGGGATCAAGATTCAGCCGCAGCGCTTTACGGTGGGTATCCCGATCCTGAAGATCCATAGGTTGGTTCCTCCCTATTCACTGGGATAAAAATAAAGAGGTTGAGCCAAACAGGCGTTTGGTGATGGTGAGGTCATAAGAACTTGTTTTTTCTGCTAAATAAGTATGGGTTAAGCGGGATTGTGTGTCAAGTAAAAGGTGAACAGCATATATTTTGTGTGATGGAGAGAATTAGAGAGGCTACAGGAAATCGGTTTTCGAAGAAGTGACTTTTGAATGAACTATTGCGCTCTTATTGCAAAAGTTCCTAAGAAAAGGCTTTGAGATCGAGCGAGGTACACCTTTGAAAAGTTCTTGACAACTTAAGAGACTTTATTTTAGCTTTCACACACGGCGAAGCATAATTAAGCACTGATGAAACGTTGGAGTACAAACGGCCAGAAATTCTTCGCCGTCGAGGCATGTATCGCCATAATTCTATTCGATTTGCATACTCAGGAAAAGCGGAAAAATCTTCAACTCAAACACCGCAATATTCAGGAATGAATGATAAAGTTATTATTGAGGTGAGATAATGAAGGGGTATCGGGTATCGGTGATCGGTGTTATCCTTTTATTTATCTTGTTGACCATGTTCGACGCATTTGCCGGCGAGGCAGATAAGGACACGGGGTTCATCGGAGCGGAAGCCTGTTTTGATTGCCATGACGGAGTTGAAGAAAAGTTCGAGCACACCCTTCATGGCCGGGCGTTTTCCCCGGACAGTCCATATTATGAAAACCGGTGTGAATCCTGCCACGGTCCCGGAGATGAACATGAATACGATCCGTCGGACGAGACGATCATCACCTTTGGAAAAGATGCCGGGACAAGTTTAAAAAAGCGAAACCGGCAATGCCTCAATTGCCACGGCTCCAACCGTCGGATCGCTCTGTGGGATACCGGACTCCACGCCAAACGGGATCTCTCCTGCGACAATTGCCATACGGCACACAAAGGATATAAGCCTGTTAATCGGACGGCGGAAGCCTGCTATAGTTGCCATCTGAAGGTCCGGATCGATTCCCGAAAACAATCCCGACACCCCATTCGGGAAGGCAAGGTTTCCTGCGGGAATTGCCATAATCCCCACGGCACCATGACCGATAACATGCTCACGGCCGATTCCCTGAATGACCTTTGCTATAAGTGCCATGCTGAAAAAAGAGGGCCCTTCATGTGGGAACACTCTCCAGTGGAGGAAAACTGCGGCAACTGCCACGTCGCCCACGGCAGTCGTCATAAAAAACTGCTGATCCAGCGAACACCCACCCTGTGCCAGAATTGCCATATGGGCGGGCATACCAGCTCCAGGGCCTGGGACCGGAATGCCGGTTTTTCCGGTGGCAATCCCAGTAACCGGTATTATGCCAGAAGCTGCACGAATTGTCATTCCAATGTCCATGGCAGCATGTCCCCCAATAGCAGGGGCAAACGACTCATAAACTAAGGGCACCATCTTACGCCGCGACCCTAAACCATGAAACGACAATATACAAGAGACAAGACAATGCAGACCCTGCTATCTATCTTTGGGGCCTTGGTTGTTTGCGTTTTCAGCGTATCGGCATGGGCCGGGGAAACCGATGAATCATCGACGGCATCATATCCGACAATCCCCGGCGGCGTCGAAGCCGGAGCATCTTATGAATTATTTGCGGCATCCAACGTGGAAAACGCCGACAGTGCTGAGGCTGGGGAGACCGATGAACCATCAACGGCATCAGCGATAGAAAATGCGGACAATCCCGAGGCCGGGGAGGCCGATGAATCATCAACGGCATCAGCGGTGGAAGATGCGGACAGTCCCGAGACAGGGAAGGCCGATGAATCATCGGCGGCATCAGATATTGAAATCACCGGCAGTATCGAGACGGGTGTAAGAGTCGTGGATGACAGCGGGGATGAGGCGAAATTCGAAGAATACCGGGACATGGGGGAGGGGCTCTATGGGGGCGCCGACATCCGGATCAACAAAGATAATAATTATCTTGAAATAGAGGCGGATAACATCGGCCGCGATGACCAGAGATACAAACTAGACGGTGGTAAATACAACAAATATAAATTTTCGGTGTTTTTTGATGAGATTCCCCATAATTATACGGACGACGCCAAATCCTATCTGAACGGGGCCGGGTCCGACCATCTGATGGATTCCGGGAACCAGGCAAACCCGAGTTTATGGCGGTCCTATGATTATTACAAAGACCGAAAGAATATGGGAGTCAAAGGCGTATTCTCGTTCGAATCCCCCTGGGTTGTCGAAATCGGGGCCAGCCGCCGGGATTCGGAAGGCATCTATCCTTTCGCGGGGACCGGTGGTGTTGAACTGCCGGCACCGGTTGACTGGGAGGAAACAAACATGTTCGCCGGCGCCGGGTACCAGGGAAAATCCATTATCGCCTTCATCAGGGCCGATGTCAGTGATTTCGACAATAAAAACAATGCTCTGACCTGGGGCACCAATACCTCATCCCTGCAACCGGATTCGGATTTTTACAGAATTTCCGGCAAATTCATCTATCGAAATCCCTTCATGGATTCCACGCTGGCACTGAAGGCCGGTTATTCCAAAAAGGACAATGACACGAATCTGGCGGTCGTCGATCCCACCACATCGGGCAAATACCATGCCGAGGTCGAAACCACGCGGTTGAATGCATCCTATGATTTTAGACCGGCGGCGGCATTTGATATTAAAGTTTTCGGTAAGTACTACGACACCGAAGATGACTCGGACAACCTCACCATTAATAACGTAACCACCGAACCTTATGATCATAAAAAATGGTCGGTCGGTCTGGACGGCACCTGGCGTCTGCCCAAAAAGAATTTTCTGGATGCCGGCTACCAGTATACTGATGCGAAAAGAGATTCCCGATCGGATAATGATGAAAACCAGGACCATCTGGTTTTCGTGCAATACAGGAACCGCTTTTTTAACCGGGCCATATTCCGGGTCAAGTATGAATACCTGGATCGCGAGGGCGATTACATCACCGGCATCACCCTCGATAACGGTAACCGCCGATATGATGTGGCGGACCAGACCCGACATAAGATCGAACTCGGAACGGAGATTTTCATCATGGACAACCTGGGCGGCGGGATTGATTATGCCTGGTGGGACCGGGATTATGATGATACCGTTTACGGCATGACCGGAATGGAACACCACGAAATCTATGTCTCCGCCAATCACGGGGATCCGGCGAAATTCATGACAACGGCATACCTGGGATATGAATATGATGAGTCCGATCTGGAGACGAACCGGAATTGGTCCCAGACGGAGGAGTTCGATACCTTCAGTTACGGGATTGCCGTGGAGTTTCCGGTCATTGCGGATAAATTGAAATTCGACCTCTCCTGGGATCACTCCATTGTGGACGGCAGCGCCGATTTTTCCTCCAGCTCAGCCAACTATCTCGACTTAAAAGATGTGGATGACTGCACCATCCAGACCTTTGAGGCAAAGGGCACCTGGCGTTTCACGCCGTCCTGGA
>JAUXEW010000017.1 GCA_030620375.1 Desulfobacteraceae bacterium
AGGCAAATCCTGGCCTCAGGTGAGGTAGACGCGTTGGTCATGCACGGTTTGGGAAGGCCACCGATTACCGAGAATGGCGACTCCCGGATGCAGATCATAATGTCGGATGCCGAGAAAAAAATAATGAAGGGATTCGACGCCCTGGAAAAAGAAACCGGCCTGCCGGTGGTGCTCGGAGCGCATCATACTCGCTGGGTGTGCACGTCCATAAAGGACCTCAATAAAGAAGGAATAAGGTTCTCCCACCGCCTGGACGAGACGGGTCAACTGCTTTCATTGATGCATGACTATTATAGAAAAAGGCGTGGGCTTGGTTGAGTCGATTATGCCGCTATCACAGTGTCTCAAAGTTTTTGTTTTATCCCGGCACAAAGGCTCCGGTTTTTTAAAACAATAAAAAAGGGCTTAGAATCTCTTCTAAACCCTTTATATTATTGGCGGGGACGACGAGACTCGAACTCGCGACCTCCGGCGTGACAGGCCGGCGTTCTAACCAGAGCTGAACTACGTCCCCTTATATAGTGTATCGCTTATCTCCTGCCTCAAAATCCATGGTAGGCGGAACAGGGCTTGAACCTGTGACCCCCGGCTTGTAAGGCCGGTGCTCTCCCAACTGAGCTACCCGCCCAATGAATAAGCATCCGTTGGTTTCATCCGAATGGAATGGTACAGGTAGCAGGGAATCTTATTATTGTCAAGTTTAAATTCGTTAAAAAACAGAATCAATTGATAGGAATCCGGGCTAAGGGTTCACGAAGAAATAAGTTCGCAATCTTTAGGCGTTGAGGCGCCCGGCTGGCAAGACGCGAAAGCGCAGGGCTGGATATTCCGAGTTTTCGCAACGCAGCCAGGCGGGATGCATCGGCGCATAAAATGTGAAGTTATTTTTGAGTGAGCCCTAAATTAGAGATTGCCGATTTTCCATATTTTCATGGTTAATCTCCAAGGGAATGTCATCTTTCCGAAACAGGCACTCCCCTTCATTTAATATTAAAGCATGGGACAACACTTCGTCCATATGCTCAACCAGCAAAATCTCAATTTGTTTGGAAATCAACTTGGGAATATCCTTTAAATCCTTTTCATTTTCTTTGGGAACAATTACCTTTTTAATCCCCCCCCGGTGTGCGGCGAGGATTTTTTCTTTTAAACCGCCAATGGGTAGCACTCTTCCCCGCAACGTAATCTCCCCGGTCATGGCTATGTCACGATAAACCGGCCGCTTGGACAAGGCGGAAACCAAGGACGCACACATGGAAATTCCTGCAGACGGGCCGTCCTTTGGTATAGCGCCTTCCGGGATATGGATGTGGATATCGCTGTCTTTATAAAAGTTTCTGTCGACCATCAAACAATCCGCCCGAGAGCGAACATAGCTAACGGCGGCCTCAGCCGATTCCTTCATCACATCACCCAGCTTCCCGGTAATGAACAGCTTACCTTTGCCGGGCATGATCAGGGTTTCAACACATAAAAGCTCGCCCCCGACCTGTGTCCAGGCAAGTCCGGTTACAATACCAATTTGGTCTGTCTCCTCAATTTGCCCATGCCGAAAAGTTGGCGGCCCTAAATATTTCTGAGTCGACTTGGCCGTCACCTTAAATTCCTTATCGCCGCCATTTTTCAAAACTTCACGGGCTATCTTTCGGCAGATTGAAGCTATTTCACGTTCAAGATTTCTCACACCGGCTTCACGGGTATATCGCTGGATAATTGATAAAATCGAATTCCGAGAATAGGACACCTTCTTGTCTTCCAGCCCATTTGTCTTGATTTGCTTGGGAACCAGAAAATCTTCGGCGATATGATATTTTTCATACTCGGTATAGCCGGGTAAACGAATAATCTCCATACGGTCCTGCAACGGAAGCGGGATATCCGGCAAGGTGTTCGCCGTGGTTATAAAAAGAATATCTGAAAGATCGTAATCAAGATCCAAATAATGATCATTAAAGCCAAAATTTTGTTCAGGGTCCAGCACCTCCAAGAGCGCGGATGAAGGGTCACCTCGAAAGTCCATACTCATTTTATCCACTTCATCCAGACAAAATACCGGATTGTTAACCCCTGCCTTTTTCAGCGATTGGATGATTTTACCCGGCATGGCACCGATATAGGTTCGCCTGTGCCCGCGAATCTCCGCTTCATCCCTGACACCCCCCAACGAAAGCCGGACATATTTTCTACCCGTGGCACGTGCAACCGATTTGGCAAGAGACGTTTTACCGACACCGGGAGGACCGACAAAACATAAAATCGGGCCCCGAATTTTTTTTACCAGCGATTGAACGGCAAGGTACTCCAGTATCCGCTGTTTCGGTTTTTCAAGGCTGTAATGATCCTCATTAAGAATTTTTTCGGCCTCTTCGATATCGGTGTTTATCTCGCTTTTTTCACACCACGGCAGACTGATGATCCACTCGATATAATTACGAACCACTGTGGCTTCAGCCGACATAGGGGTCATCAGTTTTAGTTTTCGGAGTTCTTGCTTGACCTTTTCAGTGGCTTCTTTTGACATCTCCTTTTGGTTGATCTGTTCCTCAAGTTCATTTAACTCATCAGCGATATCATCATCGGAGCCCATCTCTTTTTTAATGGCCCGCATCTGTTCATTTAAGTAATAATTTTTCTGGGTCTTCTCCATCTGTTCTTTGACACGGTTTTTTATCCGCTTGTCCATTCTGAAGATCTCAATCTCCATCTTGATCAAATTCATAAGGATACCCAACCGATCAATCGGAGAAACCGTTTCAAGCAGCCGTTGCTTGTCTTCGATTTTAAATGAGAAATGGGTTGCAACTGTATCCGCCAATTGAGAAGGGTCTGAAATTGCGGCCACATTGTCTACAAGGTCTTTTGAAATATTCTTGTTCAGGCCGGCATATTCCTCAAAAACCTCAACGGTTGTCCTTGCCAGAGCCATTCCCTCGGCCTCGGTTACTTCAGGTTCCACAACCGGCTCGATTTGTACCTGGAAAAAGTCTTTCTCCTTAAGGAACCGAAGGATACGCCCCCTGCATTTTCCTTCCACTAAAGCCTTTACCGTTCCGTCAGGCAATCGAAGCAGTTGAAGCACCTTCCCTACTGTTCCGATCTGACTGATATCATTCTCTGTGGGATTGTCTACCCCTGCATTTTTTTGGGTGGCAAGAAAAACGCTTTTATCTTTATTCATGGCATCTGCAAGCGCGTTTACGGATTTCGTTCTTCCCACAAATAAAGGAGCGACCATATGCGGGAATACAACTATATCCCTTAACGGCAGCAGCGGAAGCATTATATTTGACGAATCGGATTCATCGTCTTTAAAAATCTTTGATAAATTAATCATTATATTTCCTCGATTTTATAGGCTTCAATTTATTGACTGAAAAAAACTGCCGAGTAAAGAATCCTGTCCCAGAGTACCAGGCTTTGGTTTGCCCTTGGAAAGGGCTTTTAGCGACAGCCGGCGTTGAAACACAGAATTCTGTATTCTTGTCGGCCCTTTTCAGGGAACGCATTGTGCTATCCAATAGTCGAATGGTATTTCTTATAATAGCGCCTTGACAAACTCAACAGAATCAAAGGGTTGCAAGTCATCAATAGTCTCACCGACGCCCACATGCGTTAATGGAATGTTTAGGGTGTTGCAGATACTGACAACAATTCCGCCTTTGGCTGTACCATCCAATTTAGTGAGAACGATTCCGGTTACCCCGAGGTCCTCTTTAAACAGAGTGGCTTGGGATATACCATTTTGACCGGTGGTGGCGTCAAGAACAAGAAGTATTTCGTGAGGTGCACCCGGAAGCTTTTTTGAAATAGTTCGCTTGATTTTTTTTAGCTCTTCCATCAAATTGGTTTTGGTATGAAGTCTACCGGCGGTATCTATAAACACAACATCCACATTTCTTGCCACTGCCGCGGCAATAGCATCAAAGGCAACAGCCGCGGGATCGGCGTTTGCCTTATGCTTAACGATTTCCGCTCCCGCCCGGTCAGCCCATATGGCAATCTGTTCGATCCCTGCGGCCCGAAAGGTATCTGCAGCGGCAATCAGGACTTTTTTATTGCCGGACACCGCTTTTGCGGCAAGTTTTCCGATAGTGGTGGTTTTCCCAACCCCGTTTACTCCTACCACCATTACGACATGCGGTTTGGCGTCAAGAATATTATCATCCGGATGATTCGCAGGCAGCAATGTTAACAGCTCGTCTTTTAGACGTTCTTTAAGGTCCTCCGCATTAATGATATGGGGTGCGTTTTTGGATATTCGTTGAATGATTTCCATGGTGGTTTTCACACCGATATCTGCGGTGATTAAAAGCTCTTCCAGCTCTTCCAGCATATTTTCATCAATACCGCGTGTGCCGTCAAAGAGTTCATCAATGTTCGTTGTAAGGATTTTTCGAGTCTTTGAAAGACCATTTTTTAACCGTGAAAAAAGGCCAACGGATTTTTCGGTTTTTTTCTTCTGTTTAGACTCAGCGGGAGAGGGAAATTTGTCTGGTTCTTTTTCTCCATTGCCATAACGTTCCGGCGATTCATCTAACGTTTCCGTCTTGTCATTATTCTTAATCCGGTCGGCGGGGGATCTCGGGGAGCCGGAAGATACGGCTTTAGGGGTCGACATCTCTAATGAACCGGGGATACCATCTTTTTTCTGTGTGGAAGGTATTTCATCAACTTGTTTATGGTTTGATTTTTTTTTAAGCCATTTAAATGCCAAGATAGTCCTCGATTATAAGCAGTATATTATCGGGTGTAAGGTTGTTGCTCAAAATTAACGGAAACGATTTTTGAAACTCCTTTTTTCTCCATTGTAATTCCGAAAAGGGAATCCGCAAATTCCATTGTTTTTTTATTGTGGGTAATCATTATGATTTGAGAGTTTTTCCCGATAATTTTTAACAGGTCGTTAAACCGAAATATATTTGCGTCATCCAATGGCGCGTCAATTTCATCCATAAAACAGAAGGAAGCCGGCTTGATTAGAAATATGGAAAAAATAAAGGCGATGGCGGAAAGGGCTTTTTCACCGCCGGAAAGAAGACTCAAACGGGTTAATTTTTTCCCCGGCGGGTGGACCATGAATTCAACTCCCGTTTCAAGAGGATCTCCCGGATCGGTCATCACAAGCTTGGCTGAGCCACCTTCAAATAAGCGGGGAAATACAACCTCCAGTTTTTCATTAATTGCATCGAATGTTTTTGAAAATCGGTCCTGGGTAATTCTGTTAATTTTTCTGATGACCTTATGAAGGTTGTCGATAGCGTTTTGAAGATCATTTCGTTGTTCTTCCAAAAAGTCATACCGCAGTTTCAGTTGCTCATATTCCTTTATCGCGCTGAGATTGACGTCTGTGATTTTTTCGATTTTTTTTCGACAGCGAAACAACTCAAGTTCCACTTCGTCTATCGTCATTGCGGCATACGAATCCTTGAAGTCTGGGGCAGCGTTCAATTCCTCCTTCAATTCGGGAAAAGGCCGCTGATAACGATCTGTTAATCGACTTGCCGTATGGTCTCGTTTGATCTGAAGCTGTGATTGTTCAACTTCGAGCAGACGAATTTTTTGGAGAATCTCTTCCCGTTTGCTCTTAATTTCGCTAATGATATTATCGTTATTTAGAAGTTCTGAATCAATGGCATGATAATCCGTCTCGTTTATTTCAAGCTTTTGTTCGAGGCGTTTCATGTCATCATACATTATGGAAATCCTGGGCTCGAATTCTGATATTTTTTGCTCTGAAGTCGATCGTTTTTGCTGTTTCTGCGTAATATCTGATGTCAGTTGCTCAAGACGCTTTAATCCGTCATCATAAAATTCTTTAAGTCGCCTTGAGGTGTTGTTGTTGTTTTCCAAACCCGCGTTCTGGGCGGTTAGTTCAAGATTTAAATCAATAATTTTTTGATTATACGACTCCAAGTCGAAGGCGACGGTTTCAATGGTCTGAGATGTTCCGGAGACTTTATCTTGGGCCACTTTCACCTGACTTTCAATTTTATATAGCACTTCATTGTATCTGGCCATTGCCTCATCAACATCGCTCTCTTCACCCATGAGCTGTTCCTGCTCAAGGCTAACAATTTCCAGGTGACGATGGGCATGTTTTAGATTTTCAGTCGCTTTATATAAAGCTTTCTCCGATTGAATTTCCTCATTAGCGGACTTATACTTATACTTCACCAGCTTTTGAAGGTCATTTTCAAATACTCGAATTTCGGATTCAAGTTCATCGAATTCATGACGGATTATGGTGATATGTTTGTCCAATAACGATATCTGGCGTTCAAGTTCTTTGATTTCATGTTTTTTTTCAAGGATGCCGGTTAAATTGTCTTTACTTCCTCCGATTATTAAACCCTGATGAGAGATTATGTTTCCATTTTTAGTGACAATGGTTTGATACAATCCATTATCATTATGCATCTGAATCGCCGCACCAAGGTCATTTGCAATGACAACATGGCCGAGCAGGGCTTCAGCGATGTCTTCATATCCGGGTTTAATTGAAACATGATTTAAAAGTCTAAGTGAGGGATCAGGCTTTGCCCAGTGATCACATTCAATTGGCTTGATGGATGAAATCGGAACAAAGCCGCTTCTACCGGCCTTATTATTCTGAAGGAATTCAATCGAATCTATTCCAGTCTGCTGGTTTTTTATCAATATGTATTGTAAAGATTCACCTAAAACCGCTTCTACGGCTGTTTCGAATGAATGTTCCGGTTCTAAAATATCTGCCATCAGCCCGACGATGTTGTCGGGTTTTAAATCTTTTGGGGGGGTGTCCGATGCTTTGTGACCGTCGCCATCTTGTCGTTGCATGATAGCCTTGACGCCGTTCTTGTACCACTGAAAACTATCCTGCATTTTCTTTAATGTCGTAAATTTTGAGTCGGCCTGGTTTCTTTCAATTTCCAATGATTGCATATGCCTGGCTTTTTCGCGAAGGGCATTACTTTTTTCTTCGAGCTGTTTTTGCTCGCCTCCAATTTGCTTGTCGAGATCTTCGATAACGGCTTTTATCGAATCCAGTTGTTTTTCGGCTTTAGCGGCAATTTTTTCAAGGCCGGACACATTTTTTGTCGCTGTGAGCTGTTCTTCCTCTATTCTTTTTAGACGTCTCTTAAGGCTTTCCTTATTCTGGGTTGCATTTTGGAAAATGTTTTTGTCCCGAGCCTCCTCGGCCACCAGGTTCATGAGTTCGGTTTTACTTGATTCCAGCGTCTGGTTTAGTTTTTCGAGTTGATTCCTGATTTGTTGTGAAGCCGTCTGCTCCTGATCAATCTTTGATGTGATGTGATTAATTTGTACCCTGATACGGTCATTTTCAACTTCAGCCTCCGTCATTTCGGAAGCAATACCTGAATTCTTATGGCTCAGGTCTGCATAAACCGATTCGAACCCTTTAATTTCGTCGGATAGCTCTTTAACCTCTCTACGAAGATGAAAAAGATCGTTCTCTATCTTGTCAATATTGCGCTGGGTATCAAATATGTCGGATTTTTGTTCGGATATCTCTTGACCCTTTTGCTGGCGTTCTAACTTAATGGCCTCTATGGTGGCGTCTATCTGTTTTAGTTGGGTTGAGTGCCCTTGGTCTTTATCTTGAAAGCTTTTCAGCATCTCGCTGGTTTCTTGGATTTGGCGGGCAAGGTCGTTAAATTGATGTATGCCTAATGTAACATCTAAGTGACGGATTCTTTCCTGGAATTTTTTATAAATTTCCGCCTTTTTAGCCTGACGCTTTAAGCTGGACATCTGGCGGCTGATTTCGACGGTGATATCCATCACCCGTAAAAGGTTTTGTTTTGTTGATTCAACTTTTCGAAGGGATTCCGTTTTACGGTTTTTATATCGGGTAATGCCCGCAGCCTCTTCAATAAAATACCGCCGTTCATCCGGGCCGGCTTCGGTAATGGCGCCAACATTTCCTTGTTGTATGACCGAATATGATTTTGCACCCATTCCGCTTCCCATAAAAATATTATGGACATCTTTAAGGCGGCAGGGCTGTTTGTTAATATAGTAAGCGCTTTCTCCAGATCGGTAGAGCCGTCGCGACAGCATGATTTCGGTAAAATCTTTTAATTCTTCCGGTACGGACCCATTATCGTTTACAAGCGTAAGCGAAACCTCTGCCATGTTTAATGGCGGCATGCCATTAGTTCCGGAAAAAATCACGTCTTCCATTGACTTCCCACGAAGCTGCTTTACGCTCTGCTCTCCCATGACCCACCGTAAGGCGTCTACGACATTGCTTTTACCACAGCCGTTGGGACCTACGATGGCGGAAATGCCGATGGGAAAATCTATCGAGGTTTTATCAACAAATGATTTAAATCCGGTTATTTCCAGCTTTTTTAGTTTCATCCCAGGGAATCTCCTATCCTCGACTATAGGGTTGGTTGTTGAAGTGGGTTAATGCTTATTGTGCTGGCCTTGTAAAAAGTCCAATCGGCTTTGTGCGTCTTGAGCGTGAAGCTTTTACGTTGCCATCAGGTGTTGACTTTTTATGGGACCGTTGGCTATCTTTATCAATAAATAATTTATTTGTAAAGAAAAAAACACTATAGACTGTATATTTTAAAATTTATTACACAAGATATGGGGGAATTGATCGTCCACCCGGATTATCATCCAAATGAAAAAAATCTTTTGTCTTTTAATTGCATGACCTTTTTAATAAGAAAGAACAACCTGTTGTCTTTGGGGATCTCCTGTTTGCTATTGTCCGGTTAACAGGCAACTATTTGTTATTGTTTTAAAAAAAACCCGGTGCTTCGCACCGGGATAAAACTGAAACTTTGAGGCACCGGCGTGCCCCCCTTTTTCCCGCTTTGCGGGTGGTAGTTTACTTGTGCATTTAGAACAAGATTATGAAATAGTATGATGGGAAAGGACCGTTCATATTGTTCAGACGGATTTATCAAAATTGGTTTGTCATAGGGTTAATTCTGATTTTTTTCATTACGATTGGAGATGGTTCTGAGACGGTTTCCCAGTTGGGCAGATGGTCAACAACGCATTATGGTCCGGATATTGTAATTATATTGATATTCTTTTTTTCCGGATTAATATTGAATGCCGGTCAGATACGGTCCGGTATTATGGATATTCGGGGCTTGCTGGCGGGATTGGCATTGATTTTTTTCGCTTCTCCACTAGTCGCCGCAGGATTCGGCCTGGCACCGCTTGGTATTGAAATAAAAATCGGAATTTTCCTTGTGGCCGTTATGCCTTCAACATTGTCCAGCGGGGTAGTGATGACCGGGATGGCAGGCGGTAATATGGCTCATGCCATGGCCATCACTATTTTGGCAAACAGCTTATCGGTTTTGACGATTCCGGTCTTGCTCTCTCTCCTTTTAAATTTAATAGATGGGGATACTGTCGTTGATTTTGAAAAAACAAGAATCATGATCAAAATCTTCTGGTGTGTTCTCATTCCCTTATTGTCCGGCTTATTGATAAAATATTTATACAAATCAATCACAGAGCGTTTTGGCCGGGGGGTGCAGCTTCTAAATCAGGTTTTGGTTTTAGGGATTGTCTGGATGGCCTTGTCCCAATCCAGACCGGCTATTTTGAGTAGTGGAAAAATGGCGGGAATTATTATTTTGGTGGTGTTCTTGTTTCATGGCGCATTGCTGAGCCTATCGTTTCTATTATCAAAGACCTTAAGCCTTGGACCTGGTCGAAGGGAGAGTGTTATTTTGATGGGCGGGCAAAAAACATTGCCCCTTTCCGTTATCCTGCAAGTTGCGCTTTTCCCTCACTGCGGACTATCTTTAGTTGTATGCGTGATGCATCACATCATCCATTTAATCATGGATGGGTATGTAGTGGTTAAGTTAAAGAAAGCAATTTAGTATCTTAATTCTGAAATTCGTGTTTTTTATGTCAAAAAAAGTGTGAGGCGGCTTGTATAATTGAATAGTGAATAGTGAAAAATGAATAATGAAGGTATTCTATCGATTTTATTTATGAAAAGACAGAGCGAAGCGATACCACAAATATTCAATATTCAATCGTCAATATTCAATTTGGTTCCGGCTTGTCCGGGTTAGGATTAAGAAAGAGTTGCTTTGCTTGAAATTTTTTTTCTTGCGACATATAATGTAAAATATGTTTTTTTGTATATATGAAACTCTAGATAATCACGAAAGACTGAGCGGACTTTATTTTTTCCGCTATGCGGGAAAAATAACGTTGCCCGCTGTGCAGATGGTAATTTGCTCTATTTGACCAGCATACAGATTGATTAATAAACGATGATCGAAGATTCTATCCCATGGAATATTGCGGAAAATTTTGATTTCCCCGATGTTAGCAACTGGTTTGAAGAAGGGAGACGACAATGCCGACCAATGGAAAGAATGATATCGATAAGCTTTTAAATAATCCAAAAGTGAAACAGCTGACCGGCAATGTTAATAATGAATTGGCCGATAGAAAAAAAATCGTTCTGGAGAAGTGCGCGGCCTTTTCAAAACCGTTCACCATGTTGAAAGAGGATGGGAACTATACACTCAAAGTCGAGCCGGAAGCCAGAAAATGCTTTTCGGACATTATTGATCATAAGGTCCAGACCATCGTGGGAGTTGATTCGCTTGACCCCTCCATTAACGCCGGATATTCAAAGAAACGAAATATCGGAATTGTTTTTTCAGGGGGGCCGGCTCCCGGCGGTCATAACGTGATTGCCGGGTTGTACGATGTAGCAAAAAAGATTAACCCTGAAACTACAATTTACGGGTTTCTCCTCGGGCCGGACGGGATCATTGAAAATGAGGCTGTTGAAATAACAGCCGATCTGGTTGATAGCTATCGAAATCTGGGGGGGTTCGGCATGCTTAGGACCGGACGGACGAAAATCGATACCCAAAAGAAGATCGACCTTTCAAAGGAGACCTGTCGCTCAATGAAATTGGATGCACTGGTAATCGTAGGCGGGGATGATTCAAACACCAATGCCGCATTTTTAGCACAGGAATTGTATAAAGACGGAATCCAGGTTGTTGGTGTGCCGAAGACCATTGATGGCGATTTACAGGTAAAAGATGCAACCGGGAAGGTTTTGTGCGCCATTTCTTTTGGTTTTCACACGGCCGCAAGAGCCTTCGCCAATCAGATCAGCAATCTTTGTACGGACAGCAGTTCGGATGTAAAATATTGGCATATTTGCAAGGTCATGGGGCGTGTAGCCAGTCACCTGGCGCTTGAAGTGGCGTTGCAAACGCATGCGAATATGACATTGATCGGTGAAGACCTTTCGGATTATGTTAATACTGATAGACTCGAAAAGGCAGTCGCACAAGGCGATATCGATTATAACGCTTTCGGGATGACATTGCGGCATCTTTCCCGGGTGATATGTGATGGGATTGTCAGACGGGCCGGTGTCGGGAAAAACTACGGCGTAATCGTTATTCCTGAGGGGATCTTGGAATTCATCAATGAAATTCAGGTTTTTATTATCAAACTAAATACAATAATAGCGGAGTATAACGACATACATGATTCGGATTTTCATCAGGATTTTCTGACATTGAAAGATAAACTGGAATTTTTAAGGCGACTGGCCAGGCGTGCGAGAGAAGATGGCCGTTTCTCTATCTGGAATACCCGGGATGATGATCTGTTTAATGATATCCCTGCATTTTTCCAGGAAGGCCTCCTTATGGAAAGGGACAGCCATGGAAATTTTCCATTTTCACAGGTTGAAACGGAAAAAGTCATCATCGGTATGGTTAAGGACCATCTAAACACGTTAAAAGAAAAAGGGGCCTATAAAATTGGTATCCGACGATCTTATTATCAAAAGATAATGGAGAAAAATAATCTTGAACCGGAAATTTTCGGGCCGGTTCTTTTTATGCACTATGAAGATCCCGAATTCTTGCGGGTAAAAAAATCCATTATCTCCAAAAAAACACTTAAACAGGAATTGGTTAAAGCCGGTTTGATTCATAAAGATCATGAAATCCCTGAACCGGTTGAAGCCATATACAAAAAATCAATCCCGAAGTTTAAGACCCAGGTCCATTTTTACGGATACGACGGAAGAGGGAACGACCCCACAAAGTTTGATGCGACTTATACCTATAATCTGGGGCTTACCGTTTTTTCCCTTATAGCCAATGGCGTAACCGGCAAAATGGCTGCCATTAAGAACCTTGAAAAGGGGTTTTCAAAATGGGAGCCGATTGGGATACCGATCACACCATTGATGCATTTAGAAGAAAGAAAGGGAAGATTGCAGCTGGTATTGGAAAAAAGCCTGGTCGATGTGAACTCGGCCGCATTTAAAGTCGTCAAAGCTTTGAGGGAAAAATGGCTGGCTGCGGATATTGCGGAAGATCACTTCAGGATTCCGGGACCTATCACGTTTGCCGAAAAATGTGAGGAAGATATGCCGATAACGCTGATGTTAAATGCCGTTGACGGATAGCAGTGCCGGCAGATTATGGGTATAAACAAATCCGGCGCTTTGAACCGGGATAAAATTAAAACTGTGAGGCATGAATCGAAGCTCTCCGTTGCAAGCTACGGGGTATGAATTTGCTGTTGCGGTTCAATTAAAAGTTTCAATATTTTTTAGTATCCGTGTTGTTTTTTCAATATTATTTTTGGCGTCTCGGTGGTCAGGATCCAGGGCCAGGACCTTCTCCCATTCTTTAACCGCACTCTCTAAATCCTCTTTCAGGTAAAGCCGAATGCCTTTTCGATAATGGTTTTTGACCCGAATTTTTATTGCCGTACCCACTTTGCGGATTTCATCATCGATACCTTGATAATCCGGGTCAGCATTTTTCAGTACTATTAACGAGTCTAATAACTTCCCTTGTTTAAACAACACCTTCCCCATCTCAAGGTAACCGGCGTTTCTCAGTTCGGCTGCGTCCGGGTTAAGGGAATCGTATTCTAATATTCGCTTGGTGATCGTTAATACTGTTTCATAGTTTTTGGCTTTGAAACAGGTTTTTGCTTGAGAAAGTTCGTCTTCTATATTAACCGCCGGGCGGGCGATTGTGGTTTCTAAAATGGGAAGTATGAGGGTTGTTCCCGATACCGGCACTTCAGTCGGATGAATATCGTTAAACCGGGCGATCATAAGGCCTTTATCGGGATCTTTGTAAAAACGCAGTGCAATACCGTTTAACGTGTCCCCTTTTTGAACCGTATAGGGCGTACTGTTTTTTCGAATAAGCTTTGTTTTTAAATAGACCGGTGCTTTTTGATGGTTTGGATTAAAGCGAAGCGTGGTTAAAAATTCTCTTCGGGCATTCCTAAAGTGCTTTTTCCGATAATAAACCATGCCTTTTTGAAAATGTTCTTCGGCTTTTTTTTCTATCGTATCCGTTAATGAAATAATTTTGTTAGAAAATTTAACGTCTTTAGGGTTTAAGCAATGGGCTGCTTGCCAATATGAAAGCGCGGTTTGCAGGTCTCCTTGTTGTTCTAAAGCCATGGCCTTGTTTTGATATTGTTCCATTAACGCCGTCTCTTTTTTGATGAACGGTTTTCGGATGCTGGTCGGTAATCCGGCGCAACCGGTGAAGAGACATAAAACAACCCATATCAGGAAAATAGTAGTGAAAAAAGGTTTCATTTTAAATCGATTTTTTTAAAAACGGACAGGTTTTTACGAAATTGATCTATGTCATAGTCCCCGTAAATTGTTGAACGATGAACCATATAGTTGTTTACGAAAAAAGGGTTGCTCCCGCGGTGAACGGTAAATGCCCCGAGATACCCATGTTTCTTTAACATGGCGCGCACAAGGCTGTTTGTGCTTCCGTAAGGATATGCCAAATACCGACAATCCCTGCCTACTTTTTTCTTGATCAGTACTTGCGGATGTAAAATCTCTTTTTCTAAATTGGCGATATAATCATTGAAAGACTCATCCTTTTTTTGCTCAGCCAGATTACGGTGGGTTTTGCTTTGACTTTGTATATCAAAACCCATTTCGGCCAATTGTCTGATCTGGTCCCAAGATAACGCTTTCTGTCCACCGATAAAGTCCGAGTATATAAAAAGGGTGGCGGAGAAACTGTATTTTTTCAATATCGGCACTGCAATGTCATATGTCGACTTCCAGCCGTCATCTATGGTGATAAGGACTGATTTTTTGGGGATTGGATTCTTGTAATTCAGAAAGTCAAAGAACTGGTCCAAGGTGATGGAGCGATAGCCGTTCTCCTTAAGGTATTTCATCTGGGCCTCAAACGTGGCTTCAGCCACCGTCATCCTGCTGGTGCTTTTTTTTGAAAATTGGTGATAGGCCAATACAGGAACGGTTTGACAGCCATTTAAAAAAATTCCGCCTCGATTATTAAGCTGAGATGGAATGATTAGTATGCGGTCGGGAGTGACGGTTTCTATGTCGTTAAACTCGGCAATTATCCAAGCTTTTTTCGGATCATTCAGATACCGGGCCGAAAGGGATGACAGGGTGTCTCCTGGTTTTGTTTTAACAGCAACAAATTCAGCACCCGGCATATTTTTGCTTGTAAGATGCGTATTAAATTCCGCATATGAAGCCTCAGAAATGAGACATAAAAGAAAAATCTGAAAAAATATAACCTTTCTCATCCTATTTTATCCCCATGACCTTATAAACCTCAATCGGTTTTAATTTGCCCTTTATTTTCTGAGGCGGAAGCGCCTGGGCCTCAATTATGCCGTCCAGATTATCATAGACCGGTTTGCTGATAATAATGTCTCCCGGTCCGGCAATGTCACTTAATCGTGAGGCCACATTAACGCTGTCACCAATAACCGTGTATTCCATACGGACATCTGATCCGACACTTCCTGAAAATACGGTGCCGGTATTAATTCCAATACCAATAGCCGTAAAAAGCCGGCTTCCCTTTTTACCCTCTTTTGCAAAGGCGTCCCGCATATGAATGGCAGCCCTTACCGCTTTTTCCCGATGCCTATTTTTATTTTTCGATAACCCGAAAATACCCAAAACCGCGTCGCCCATAAACTTGTCGATATAGCCATCGAATTCACGTATCGAATTGGTTGCAAGTTCAAAGTATTTATTGAGTTCTTTTATAATTTCTTCCGGCTCACGAGTTTCGAAATGGGATGTAAACCCCCTTATATCAACAAACAGGATAGTCGCCACGGCTTTGTTCCCGTCCAGCCAGGTACTTTCCGGTTTGGTCATGATCATATCCAAAACATTCGCCCCCACGTATTTTCCAAAGGCCTGTTGGACAAGGGATTTGGTATACAGATCATCGCTCATACGATTAAATGCCGTTGCAAGCGTTCCCAGTTCATCTTTTTGTGACAGGTTTACTTTATAGCGATAATCGCCATTACCGATCATTTGAGTTGCCAGGACCAGCTGTGAAATGGGCCGGGTAAATCGTATCCCGTAAAACAGCGTAATAATGATACTGCCGAAAAGCAGGAGAGATGTAATGATGATGACCGATGACCGCTCTTTTTTGATTAGATCTTCGATAAAGTCAATGGAAATACCCACATGGGCCTCTCCCAGTCTTTTTCCTGTAAATGTTATGGGGCGGGTCATATTCAGCATCCGGGAGCCGGATGGGAGGATGTGATCGAAATAGGTAGTATCCCCTTTACGGGTCACTTGTTCAACATTTGAAGGCTTATAATAGGCCTTGCCGATTTGGTTGAGGTCTGTATGCGCTTTAATTATGTTTTGGTGATCAATTATCAGGGCATAATCAACCTCCTTGATTGCCGCTGCGTCTTTTATCAGCGCGTTTAGTCGTAAAATATTATTTTCAACCAAAGGGATCCGGGCACTACTGGCAATATAATTCAGACTTACCGTTCCAAAGGCCATGGTTTGCTGGTAAAGTTGGGTTTGTTGACGGGTTAAGTTTATATAACTGATTGGAAAAATAGTTATTACAATGATGGTCGATAGTGCCGCGAACATTTTTAACCAGAGTGGAATTCGAGGGCCGGATAATTTGCTCGCAATTGCTTTTTGCTTATTGATTAAAGAAGGTTTGGTTATGTTCGATGGAAACCGTTTTAACAGCCGGTCGTCTTTTTTGAAAGCCCGTATAAGATCGTTACTCGAAATAAAGTCCAGCTCCACGAGTATTTGCCCTATCCGGACATTCCTTCCGATTCGTCTTGATGTATCCCTTTGGACACTCAGTGCCCGTTGAAGCTGTTTTTCAGATATTAAGCCATTTTTGATGAGCATTTGGCCAAGTGGTATATCCATTTCATCTTCATCAGAAGATATTTTAAGCCGTCGCTTTAATTTGTAGGGCAATCGACTCGGAATGCCGGCTTCTTTCACACCTGCCGGGAAGTGGTTAGACGATAAATTATCAAAGAGCCGGTCGTCTTTTTCGATTACCTGTAAGAGGTCGTTACTTGAAATAAATCCCATTTCTACCAGTGTCTGGTCAAACCGTACAGACTTTCCGGATTGTTGTATGGCATCTTTATGGGTTTTATATGCGTTTTCAAGTTGGCTCCGGGAGATCATACCTCTTTGAAGGAGGACTTCACCAAGGGTTGTATCGTAAACATTAAGCGGTTTTATTTGAAAGTCCTTTATCCAGGATAATATTTTATTTGGGGTATTACGTTTAAGCTTCATTGGTTGGCCATCTATCAGTGAGGTCTTTGCAAAACGCCCTCATTCTCCCCGTTTTAGCGTCAGGTTTGAACAAGCAATGCGAACGCGAATTTAATCCATGGCGTCCGGTACCCGATAGCCCTTGCCTTCAAGCGCTTTTTTTATAACATCCGTCTTGCACGCGGTAAGACGAAAATAATAGAGTCGTTTGCCATCTTGTTCGGCCGTCATCCCCACGTTTATAATATCTCCACCGGCATCATTAATGATCTGTAGTGCGGTTCTGAAAGAATCCGGCTCATCTCCAATGATCACATCAATTCGAGAGCTGGCGGTGAGGATTCCCATCATATTGATAAACGCTCTTAAAATGTCGGTTTCCGTTATAATTCCAACAAGTTTGGTGTTTTTAACCACAGGAATGCCGCTGATTTTATGTTTATAAATTTGTTGGGCGGCAATCTCAATATCCTCATTCGGTTCTACGGTAATCGGTCGTTTAATCATGAGATCGGACAGGGAGACGTCTCCCAGCATTGAAGGAATGAGGCCTTGTTTTAAATCCGACAGCGTCACTAATCCTTTAAGTTTTTTCCCCTTTGTAATAACGGGGAGGTGCCGAATGGAATTTATTTTCATCAGGTTAATGGCCTCTTCAATGGTTGCTTTATCCGTAATGGATATGGGGTCGGGAATCATCAGAGAATGTATTTTCATAACAGGTTCCTTTGGTTGCTAATTTGACATTTAATGGGGAATCAAGGCGTTTTTACGGTTGAAGTGTCCCCTCTATTTTTTTTTGAGAGCCCCTCCCTTGATGGTATGTCTAATTGCGAATGTCTTTTATCAGCTGATTCTTGGAGACCGTCGGCTGATATGTGCAAAGGGGCTCTTGGGCCAGAAAATCACCGGTAGCTTCAAAAGCTCTTGCCCTGCATCCGCCGCATACTTTTTTGTATTCACATTTTCCGCACTTACCCTTTAATTGTTCAAAATCGCGTAAAGCGATAAAGACTTCAGAATGTTTCCATATGTCGTAAAAAGGGGAGTTTGTGACATCACCGCAATTGACATGAAGAAAACCACATGGCCGGACAATACCGCGATGAGATATGAAACAAAACCCCGTTCCAGCTAAACAGCCCCGCGTCACAGCATCTAAACCATGCGTTTGAAACGTTACGGTTTTTCCTTCCTTTTTTGCGCGCTGCCGCAATATTCGGTAGTAATGGGGAGCGCAGGTGGCTTTCAGTTGTAATGTTGTGGTTTCTCTTTGGTCATAAAACCAATTCAGCGTATTTTCGTATTCTTGGGCTGAAATTTCCTGGTCTACAATATATTTTCCGCGACCGGTAGGCACCAAAAGAAAAATATGATGGGCAACAGCCCCTAAATTTACGGCCAGCGCCTGTATCCGGGGAATCTGGCTAAGATTTGTTTTGGTAATGGTAGTATTGATTTGAAATTCGATCCCAGACGCTTTCGCCATCTTAATACCGCGAAGTGCTCCTTCAAACGCACCTTTCACCCCTCTAAATTTATCATGAGATTCTTTTGTCGCGCCATCCAGGCTGATGCTGATTCGCTTGATACCCGCCAGTGCCATTTGTTCGGCGTTTTCGGGTGTGATCAACGTGCCGTTGGGTGCCATTACCATTCTTAAACCTTTATGGGTTCCGTATGTTGCGATATCAAAGATATCGGATCGCAGTAATGGCTCTCCGCCGGTAAGGATAATGATGGGCTTTCCGACCTCGGCGATTTGATCCAAAAGGCGAAACGCTGAAGGTGTATCTAATTCTCCGCTAAAAGGTCCCTTATCTGCAGATGCCCGACAATGAACGCAGGATAAATTGCAATTTCGCGTGGTTTCCCATGCGACCAACCTAAGTTCCCCATGGAGGGCGTTTGTACGCCCCTGAAATCCGTTGCCCTTTATATGGGAAGGGGTATTTTCCATGATATTAATGCAGTAATGATTTAGCTGCCGCTAATGCAAAATAGGTGATAATCATATCGGCGCCGGCCCGTTTTATGGCGGTTAAGGTTTCCATCATTACGGCGCTACCGTCAATCCAACCCATTTTCTCAGCGGCTTTTATCATAGCGTATTCACCACTGACGTTGTATGCCGCAACCGGAAGGTCGGTTTCAACGCGGATCCGGTAAATAATGTCAAGATAGGCCAGAGCGGGTTTAACCATGATGATATCGGCGCCCTCTTCAACGTCCATGACAGCTTCTCGTACAGCCTCCAGCGCATTACCCGGGTCCATCTGGTAAGTCTTCCGATCACCGAATTGGGGAGCTGAGCCGGCTGCTTCGCGAAAAGGACCGTAATATGCGGAACAATATTTTGCAGCATAAGACATAATGGGAATATGACTGAAATCGTTTTCGTCTAGAACACCTCGAATTTCAGCCACTCGGCCATCCATCATATCCGATGGGGCCACCATGTCTGCGCCTGCTTTTGCATGGGATAAGGCGACCCGGGCCAACAAGTCAAGGGAAGCGTCATTATCGATGATATTTCCATCTACAAAACCGCAGTGACCATGATCCATATATTGGCACAAACAAACATCGGTGATGATGACAATGTCGGGCACTTTGGATTTTACTTCATTTGCGGCTCTTTGGACGACACCGTTTTTATCATAGGCAGAGGTTGCCAGTGCGTCTTTTTTATCCGGTATCCCAAAAAGAATTACTGCCGGTATACCGAGATCACGCGCTTCTTTAGCCGTTTTAATGACATTGTCAATGGACAGTTGGTATTGGCCCGGCAGGGAGGGAATCGATTTTTTGATATTTTTACCGTCAATAGCAAAAAGGGGCAGGATCAAATCATCAATTAAAAGCGTTGTTTCCCGTATCATGCGTCGAAACCCCTCGTTCTGCCGCATGCGCCTGGGTCTGTAATCCGGAAAAAGCATTCTCAACTCCTTTTATGCAATTTCTTCGTCTGTTAAGTAACATGCCGGATCCGGGGCCCAAATATCGCCTGTTGCTGCTTCGGCCCGAACCCTAAAATTGCCGCCGCAGATATCCAGCCACCGACAGGTTGCACATTTTCCTTTAACGTAATTTTTTTTTTCTTTTAATTTGTTCATCAATGGTTCGGAGGTATCGGTCCAAATTTCGGAAAACGGGCGATTTTTTACATTCCCGAAACTGTGGTGACGCCAGAACTGATCGGCATAGACTTCTCCATCCCAGCTGACACATCCGATTCCTCTGCCGGAACTGTTCCCCTCATTCATTTTTAGCAGTTCCAGCACCTTTTTCGCCTGATCGGAATGTTCTTTCAACAACCTCAAATAGACATATGGCCCATCGGCATGGTTATCAACGGTTAGGATTTCTTTTGGTTTATTATCGTCATGGAGTTTTTTAGTTAGGTCAATGATTTGGTCAACGGCCGATCGGGTTGCTTCATGAGAGAGATCCTCATCTATCAATTTTGAGCCGCGTCCCGCATATACCAGATGGTAAAAGCAGGCTCTGGGAATTTCCATTTCTCTTAGCAGCTCGAAAATATTCGGAATTTCTTTTACGTTAAATTTATTGATGGTAAATCGAAGGCCGACCTTGATGCCCGCTTTTTGACAATTTTTTATCCCTTTTATGGCGGACTGAAACGCACCTTCAACGCCTCTGAAACGATCGTTAATTTCTGCCATGCCATCTATGCTGATTCCGATATAGGACAACCCGATCTCCTTTAAAATGCGGGCGGTTTGGAGTGTAATGAGCGTTCCGTTACTTGATATAACGGCCCTTAACCCCTTTTGTACCGCATAATTCGCAAGTTCCGGGAGGTCTTTGCGAACCAGCGGTTCACCGCCGGAAAACAGGATGACCGGAACCCCGAATTCTGACAAATCATCGATCAAATGCCTGCCCTCTTGGGTGGAAAGCTCATTGCCAAAGGACCGGTCGCTTGCATGGGCATAACAATGAACGCATTTTAAATTGCACCGTTGGGTCATATTCCAAACGACTACCGGACGTTTGTCACTCGAAAACTGAAGCAGGTGAGACGGCAGTTTTGCAGAGTTACGTCCGTACCGAAGCGCATCGGATGGCTCCACCGTTCCGCAATAAAGCTTCGAAATCCCGATCATTTAAATTTCTTCCTGTTTTTAGGGCATGGACATACGGTTAACGAACTTATATTTATAAACATATTTTTATAAAAAAGCAAGTTGGGCGTGTCTTGGACGTATTTTGAAGCTCCCCGCGGCAAGCTACGGGGAATGCGCTCGTTGTTTCGGTCCAAATGTTTTCAAAAATTGCTCAATTTTAGGTAACTTCTCAATAAGTTCGGGGCGTGGAGCGGCAGCAGGCCATAAAATTTTAAATAGCTGAAACTCACGCAAAAGAGAGCCTAAAGAAAAAACAGGGCCAAAAATTTATAACGCTATGCCGTAAGGTGGCCTTATGGGGTTTATATGAAACATTCGGTGTAAAGCTGTTTTTTTTTAAGGCTCTCTAATGCGTTCAAACAGTCAGCC
>JAUXEW010000117.1 GCA_030620375.1 Desulfobacteraceae bacterium
CATGGCGGTGTTTGGTGATTTGGTTAAGCGGGATAAAACTCTGGGAAAGGCGTGGCTGATGCTCGGATATGCCGCATGGAACGCGGAATATATCGAAACGGCCTACAAGGCCATGAAAAAAGCGGAAACCTTTCCCGGCCAACAGAAGTCAGCACAAGAAGCTTTATTGAAGCTTGACAAGATTAGAAGCCGTTTTAGAACCTCCTCCAGTGTCCCGCTCTCTTCAGGTGGACAGTCTCAATCCGCTTGATACCCGGAAGTAAATGACACCAACCGCATAACCGGCAGTTGTTTACCCCGACGCCTGGGCCATTTCCATATATTCGTCGATTCCGATACCCTTTATGCCTGTCTCCTCAAGAACAAATGAAGAAAAATTTTCATGAACTACACCGCCTGCTTTTTCTTTCATTGGCACGGAAACATAGGAAAATCTTTCGGAAGTAATGGTCCAATTTTTCCCGGCAGCATCTTCCAGTTTGTAGGTCGTCCCGAGGGGTACGCCTTTATCATCCCGATGGGTCGAGAGCATTTTTATTTTCAAGATTCTTACACTTCCAAGACGGTCGGATATGTGCCCGCCGTCCATAAAGAAATCATCGGTGATCTTTGCTTTGGCAAAGCTGAACGTCTGATCCGGGAATTGAATCGCTACCCAGTTCCATCCTTTGATGAGTTCTTCATTTCGAAATCCCCAGGAGTGGTCCCGATGACCCAGACAGGACAGATTTCGTGTTTGTCCGTCCTTAGTAATCTTTCCGGTTACGTGCATCGACTGCTCATAATGTTCGATGTGTAATCTCTTTTGATCGGATTTCCCCCGTTTTTCATCGCCGGCAAAATCGACCAGATCGAATCGTGCTGCGTACGATAAGTCCACCTGGTGTTTCGGGCCGTTGAAAATCAGCCGGTGTTTCATATGAGGCTCAATAATTTCAAAGGATAGCGAACCATCCGTAATTTTACCGCATTGCTCATCGATGTCGATTTCATTTTCATAAAAATGAAGCTCGTCATCCACTACGTGATTCGCGCGAAAAATACAGGTCTGGGTATCCCGTCTGATGGAAAAATGATTCATGCCCCAGGCTTTATTTTCAATATCGATAAAGTTAAAATACCAGTTTTCCTTCCATACATCGGAAGTATGACGAGGATAGTCCTCGTGGCAAAAGTCGTCTTCCGGCTTGATTCTACTCATGGCATCTCTCCTAATGGTTTTTACTGCCCGGTTATTATGATTCCAAAAGTTCCAGGTTGATGGTCGGCACCCTTAGCCCTGCCTTTTTTTTGGTCAATTGCCTCAACAAGCTCAGGACGTTTTTTTCTATTTCATTAAAATTGTTTATTTGGGTGCTGTTTTCATACATTAAATCCAAAACTTTGGTTGATGCGGTCTCCATCCGGGTCAATTCATCTTCCGAAATGGTATCGGCAACGCCGTCCGGACTATTTGACTCAATATGGTGAATAATATCTTTTGGAATGTCAACATGATTATCGTTTAATGCGACGCATATGAGATCGAGTATTGCTTTAGCCGCAATGTAATCATCTTTAATGACATCATGTCGATATTCCACTCGATTTTGAAGCTGATTCAGCATGTCAATGGCATAGCTCAGTTGAATCTTTGCAAACCCCATGTCGACACTTGGTAAGACGATATTTGCCAACACGTCGTTTATATTTGAAATATAGGTTTTTATACTTACTTTCATAGTTCCCTCCTTAAGACGCCGTTAGCATGGTTATCACACCCATTAATGCTTCCAGCAAGAAATCAACGGTCATGGCATGAATTCCGTCTCTTAAGTCGGAACTTTGGCCATGGGTGAAATTTTTGGCGGCCGTACACATGAGATCCAATCCCCGGATAATATTTATCCCTCCATAATACAGGAGTTTATACGGATCAACGCTTATACCCGACATTTCCTGATACTTTTTAATAAACTCGCCTTCCGTCATCAGGTGGTTCACAAGCCCTTCATCCGCCGAGCGCCATGCCGGTGATAAAATATAGGCCAGATCTTCATGGGGATCACCCAGATGACACATTTCCCAGTCGATGACAGCTTGAATTCGGCCGCCTTTTGATATAAAATTGCCTATTCTATAGTCCCCGTGGACAATGCTCAATCTGTCGATTTCCGGAGAATTTTGTTTGAGCCAGTTAATGCTCATGGCAATGATGGGAAGGGATCGATAGCCCGCACGATCGATAGCCTGTTCGTGCTGTTCGATCTGCCGAATGACCGCTTCGTTATCCTTCCCGGGATCGGCCGGAAAACCCATATCGCTATTTTTCCAGTCAAAATTGTGAATCTTAACGATGTTCGATACGAAATCCCCGGCCAGGGAGGGCCTTTCGTCATCGTTAAACATTAACTTTGACGGGCGACGGGGATCAACGTTGAATACATCGCCCTCAACTTTTTTCATCGCGTAAAATGGTCTTTCGAAAATTTTGGCATCGGGTTCATTCCATAGTACCTGAGGGACGGTAATGCCGCCGGCTATAAGGGAATTGAGCAATCTGAACTCCTTTGATAAATCATAAGTTTCTAAAATGCCGCCGGACGGTTCTCTTTTAATAACGATTTCCTCTCTAACTTCATTTTGATTTTTCGTATAACTGAGATCAAAGAAAAAGGTCTCGGAAGACATTCCCTGCTCAACCTTAGTTATTCCATTGACAACCAGGTTGTCGGCCCCGATTTTTTCAGACAGATATGCCGTTAGATCGACCGCTTGTGTTTCAGGTTCCATTTTATTTTCCCCCGGTGTTTATTTTTGTTTAAAAAACCCGGTCCTCAGGGCCAGGTCAGAGACCATAGGCTATGCCGGAATATTTCGATAAAGAATCCAGAAGTCAGAATCCAGAATTCAGAATAAGGTTTTCGCCTTCGGCTCACTCGTCCTTTTTCATCTGTTTATTATGCCATTCGGTAAACATCCGATCAAAATATTTCGGATCATCCAACATTTTTTTGGTAATTTTAAACGGCTCCCTGTAATCCATATAGTTTAATGCAGACGCACCGGTAAGTAGTTTTTTAATGGTCGTCGAAACTTGAGAATTTTCCTGTTTTGCAATTTCTTCAATATAATTCTGGATGCCTTCGTCCAAAACAAGTTCGATACCGTATTCGGATTTAAAGCTTTCAATAAAATCGACGAACGGCGATTTTTCAAGCATTCTTAACAACAGGTCTTTCGGTCGTTCGCAGAGATCACGGGTGACTTCCAATTTTTTAAAGTTGGAGCCCGGAAGTCCAAACTGAAAATCGGTTAGTATGTTTTCCCACACGCTGACCAGTGCCCGGGCACCGGTCTTTTTATTCTGGCCGATTTCCGCCACATAATCGATGGCGCCATCTGTGATGCCGAGGTCTATGTTAAATAAGCTGAACTCCAGCTTGTATTGAGAGAGGATTGAATCCTCTGTATCCGTCATGATCCGGATTAAGTCGTTTTTCGATAACAGGTTAACAAATGTTCGAATCGGAGCCCGGCCTACCAGTTCGGGAAGCAGGCCGAATCGTATGTAGTCGTCGGCATTGGCCAGCTGAAAATAATTTTTAAATTTTTCATCCTCCCTTTTTTCCTCCGCTTCTTTGGAATCAAATCCTCTGATGACAATGCTGCCGTCTTCTCTTATCCGCCCCTTGTGCTCGATTCTCTTTTTAACGAGGCTTTCCAGATTGTCAACGGTCCTTTCGAACGACCCACCCAATATAAACAGAATATTTCCGGTACTGATCATTTTGTCTTTTTTAGCGGAATCCTTACCGATTTGACGTTCCATGGCTTCCTGAATTTGTGAGGCCGGAGAATAGGGATTATCCACCGGAACCATTTTTCGCTCTATCAGTTTCAAGACGGACCGCTGGAACCCTTCTCTCGAGATATCATGGCCGATAACAGCCCCGTCTTTTGCTTTTTTGTCAATCTCAT
Source organism: Desulfobacteraceae bacterium (assembly GCA_030620375.1). Taxonomy (GTDB): domain Bacteria; phylum Desulfobacterota; class Desulfobacteria; order Desulfobacterales; family UBA5616; genus JAUXEW01. The sequence continues at coordinate 3,961 of JAUXEW010000117.1, forward strand.
CGACGAATATCATACCGCCGTTTTTATTGATGAACTGAACTTGTTCGATACGGGACGTTCCGGGTGCCAGATCGATTAGTTCCCGGATCATATCATCAGCGCTTTTCCCCACAAAACCGGCTTCTGTGTAATCTGTCGAGTCAATGATCAGTGTGGGGACTTCCAGCAGATCACCCAGCACCTCCACACAATAGGTTTTTCCGCTTCCGGACGGACCGGCAATAATGGTGTTCTTTTTTCGAAACCGTTTGACTTCCGATGCCTCCGGATGTTGGCGAAGGTATTGAATCATGGCAAAGTGATAACTGGCGGCGATACAGATCCGTTTCTTGTATTCTTCCTGGCCAATGACATATTTATCTAAATGCGTTTTAATTTCTTTTGGCGTATAACACTTGATTTTCTTTTTCGTAACTTTCTTTTTTGAACCCAAAACTCCTTCAATAGCCTCAACAAAGGACTCATTGGCCATGTCCTGTGCGGTCAAATACGCCTTTGAAGCTTCTTCTGAAGTACAATCATATTTTTCCATCAACTCATCAATGGCTTTTCGGGGAATAGATACTTGCATGTCGTCCTCCTAATCGAATAGGATTATATGTCGATTTTTTTCCAGCGAATCAAATACATGGCCAATATACCGATAACGAATGCAACTCCCATATGGGTCGTTGCGAAACCGATTCCGGCAATGAGAATCGATATAAACAGGTCTTTTTTGTCCGAAACGTCTTTAATTAAAACCGCCAGCTCAATACCGGCAAATAGAAGCAGAATCCCCAAGATGGAGTTGGGGATCGATGAAAGAAGTGAAATCCCGATTTTCCCAAACACCACCCCGACCGTTAAAAAAATAATTCCAATCATGATGTTTGACCCGCCGGTTCTGGCGCCGAATCGATAATGGGCGGCCAGGCCACCGGCGCCGTGACACATGGGCATTGCACCGATCAGTCCAGCCAAGACGTTTATGGCGCCCATGCTCATGGCAAGCGCGCGATAAGTGACTTTTTGAGCCGGTTTACCTTTTCCGAAATAAGTGTAACACGCATCGGCGGTTCCCATCACGGCATTCCCCAATGTCAGGGGAATCTGAGGGATAACCAGGATAATCAGTGCATTTATTAAATCCTGAGAGCCGGGAATGGTGAGCGCCACCGGTGTCGGTCCAAAGGAGAAGCCCACATCATTTAATGAACCGAATATAACGCCCAAAACCATGCCCCCGGTTACCAGGACAAGTGCCGACGGGAATCGTTTGTTGGATAATAACAGCAGGGCGATAAAGAACCCCATAATACCGATAGCCAAATTTAGGGAAATCCCCGGGAATACCGGTGCCATATTAGAATGATGAAGAAATAATTGCGGTTTGACGATAAATTGGATCCCCCTGGTGATCAAGATAAAACCGAGTCCCAGTTGAATTCCCCTCACGATCGGTTTGGTGAAAAACTTCGCCAGTTGGTCAATGATCCCTGAAACCGCCAGGAGTAACAATATTAATCCAATAATTATACCGGATGCCCCGATCATAGTCAAAGATACCTTTTCCGGGTAGGCAATGGCGATAGCGGATACCACCTTTAGCGGCTGGACCGGAATGGGGAGCTTGTAATATGCCCCGGACAGGATATAAAAAATACCGATCATTAACAGAACAGACGTTACGCTCAGACCGGTAATCACCATTAAGGCGACACTAAAGGGAAGCAACGTCCCCAGATCACCCAACGAGCCGGATAATTCCATCCGGTCGAATTTGTACATGCCGATTTGCATTTAAGTAATCCGTGCGGATACCCTTAACATTTTATTATGAGGTCATTAAGCAAGATAACGATCAAACTTCATTTTTTTAACATCAATAAGGACGAATGTAAACGGCTCAAGTTGACCGGGCTGAATGCAAGTCGTATCACCGAGCCTGGCGATCCAATTTCCACCACTTTCCGGGGATTCATGAATATGGCCGTGGAGGGAGAGTCTGGGCTGGGTCGTTCTTAAAAAATTAAAGATTGCTTTTGATCCGACTGTAGGACCATGCCTGCATTGGTCAAGTCCCAAATTCACCGGCGGCATATGCATGATATAGATTGTCTCCGCCATGTTTTCAGGCCGGACCAGGCGGTCCAGTTCATCGGCGATGGTCGGCAGCGTCTTTGCATAAGCGTGCCAGTCGGCTATCTCTTTCCAACCGTCCGGGGTGGAGATGACGGCGGCGCCGTATTGTTCTTGAAATTGGTAATCCGCTGTATCCATCCGGCATCTGTCTTTTAATGGGAATGGATAATCAACAACCCAGTTCATCCCGATAAATTCAAATCCGCTTATTTTAACCTTACGTTGGGCCAAATTGACCACGTAAGGATATGGGTTGCAGGTGTCATCAAGCAGGTCATCAAATATGATCAGGTCGTCATTGCCCGGACAGCAGAGGTAATGGATTTTATCATCGTTAAATTTTGAAAAATGGCCGTTAAGGTAATCGGTAATAAAGCGGCCCTGAGAAAACAAATTTTTGCCAAACGGCAGCATATCCCCGCCGTTAATGACGGCATCTACTTTATGGGTTTTGGCAGCAAGGAAAAGACGGCCATATTTCTCTTTGTTGCCATGCAAGTCGGTGGTAAAAAGGATTTTCATCTCAATAGCGTGATCGATTCTGTTGTTTTTGCCGTTGTGCGGGAAACATAAAGACATCCCGTATGCGGGTGGTCCTTTACGATGATTTCCGACCGCGTCGGCCGATGGCATAATTCCCCGTTTTACCGATAAACGGTACCATCAACATCCATGGTAGTTCGAATCGTTTTTCCTCCCGAAATTGATTCAGCCCGATGGTCATCCCTTCATGTCCTTTAGACGGTTGAGCGCGATAGGTGCCGAACAACCGGTCCCACCAGGGGATATTAAATCCAAAATTTGAATTGGTTTCACTGGGGAACACGGAATGATGCACGCGGTGCATGTCCGGCGTTACTATAAAAAGGCGTAAGATCTTATCAATCTTCAAGGGGATATTGATGTTGCCGTGGTTAAACATCGCCGTGGCATTCAGGATGATCTCGAAGACCAATACGGCCATAGCAGGCGTCCCCAGGACGACCACCGCAGATAATTTAATGCCCATGGATATAATAATCTCAATGGGGTGAAATCGAAGTCCGGTGGTAATATCATAATCTAAATCCGCGTGGTGCACCATATGAAGACGCCATAGCATGGGAACGGCATGGAACATCACATGCTGAAGGTAGACGATAAAATCCAGCATCATAACGGAGAAGGCGAATGCCAACCCATAGGGGAGGGTATAGTTGTTTAATAATCCCCATCCGTTTTGTTGGGCTTTTATGGCCATTTCTACGGCCAACAAAGGTAAGAGCAGGTTCACCAAGATAGGATTGATAAAGGTAAGGCCAAGGTTGCTGATCCAGCGGCGGCTTTTAGAGGCGTTCAACGTTCTGCGCGGTGACAGAAGTTCCCAGACAGCAATCATAATAAAAACAGTCAGGAAAAAGCAAAATCGGATTACGGATTCGTTATTCATATTTTAGCCTTTATAGGTATTCGAGCAAATCCTGTTTTTTCTTTGAATGTTCTTCTTTGGTTATGAGTCCTTTTTGTAAAAGATCATTGAGCTTTTCAAGTTTTTTCTCGATATCAATCGGCCGCTTATTGATTTTAACTTGATCGGAGCTGCTTTGATCCGATGTTAGTTCCATAGATACAGCAGGCGCCTTCGCGCCAAACAGGCGTCCAAAAAACCCGAATATTTTTTTTATTCCCCGCCATATTTTTGGTAAAAACCATATCATGAACAGAATGAAGAGGATCAACAGCCCCACAAATATCCATGGATGGTAAAAGGCCGTCCAAAGCCCGGCAACGGCTAAGATATCTTCACCGATGGATGCCGCCCAATTGGTAAACGGCTCCGGGGATGCGTTGATGATAACACGGGTTCCGGATTTTGTGGCATGGCTGCCGGCAGTTATCCCTCCGCCGAGAATTGCTGCCGCAACGGCAGCGGGCTGGCTGACTTCGCCAACGGCGCCAAAAGCCAGCAACGCACCCGCTGGAATGCGGATAAACGTGTGGACAGCATCCCAACCGGTATCGACACCAGGGATCTTATCGGCAAAAAATTCCACGGCATACATTATCCCTGCCGCTCCGATAATCAAGGGGTTGGCAAGGATTTGAAGGTCTGGTGGAAGGGACAGGTTCCCGGTCATTTGACCAATTCCGAGAACCAGTAAGGTGGCATACAGATTAATGCCGCTGGCCCATGATACGCCCATGGACAGGGCAATGAGTTTGATGATTTGATCAAACTGTTCCATGGTTGTTTATCCTTTCGGATCATCTCCCGATTAGTTGGTGTTAATTAAGGCAAAATTGGGTTATCTCCAATTGAGCTGGTGTGACCCCAGAGGGTACAAGGGGTCAAGGATTCAAGGGTTCGAGTGACACAAAGTGAACCATCAGCGCTCAATGATA
>JAUXEW010000267.1 GCA_030620375.1 Desulfobacteraceae bacterium
AACAAAAATTTCAACGGTTTCGCTGCTTTTGGAATTAAAACAATTCACGATGCCCTCGGCGATTTGTTTTGTCCATGTTGCTGACGGATAAAAATTTTGCGTCCTGATGGTTGAAATCAGTTTGCTCATCCCTGATTTAATGGCGGACTGGATCGTTTTTATCTCGTATGTTTCTTCACAAAGAAGCGAAAACATATCTTTCTCGATCTCCGCAAATTCTTTGATGATCAGATGTTTGTTATCGTTGCTTTTTAAAATCATATATTTTTGTTTCATGGATTAACCCCTTTCATTGATCTGTTGATCCGCAACATCCGGTTGAGGGTGATCAATAACCTTGATGGCTTTTAAAAAGCCGCTTTTTCTGTTGCGCTTCCTTCTTTTTGTTTTATTATGAAAATAATGGCTTTCGGAAACCATAAAAAACACGGTATGTCAACAAACAAAGTGGTTTTAGCCAAAACGGATCGATTTTTCATTTTAATCGAAGCATGCCCAACAGCCATCCGCAATAGTTATTTCGGGTCAATGGGGTATCGGTGTGCTTCTCTTGTCCGGTAAAATTAAAGATTGATAATGGGTTGACCCTTTTCAAATCAATCTGATAATGTTATGGAAAATTATGATTGAACATGATTGATAGTGGATAGGGAGTCATATGGGCCTGGCCGTAAGGATGATCCGGATACGACTCCTCCTTTGGGGCAAATGAACCATAACGACTCGGATTTTGCATTAGGAAATTAGGGGAGGGTGTGTTGTCTGTATTGTAAAGCATCCTGGCCCAGAGGATCCTTAAATAAATATATGCAAATGGTTATGAACCGATAAAAATTTTTTGATATGGAGGCAAAAAAGGAGGTTAAAGATGGACAAGCAGGAGTTGATAAGAATGTTAAACAGGGATATCGCTGATGAACATGCTGCTATCATTCGATATCTCATTCATAGCTATCTTGAAGGAGAAGATTCTCCTTTGGGAGCAGGGCTGCTGTCTCGGGCCAGGGAAGAAATGTGGCACATGCATTGGCTGGGGATGATTATCGGCCGTAAAGGCGGTGAACCCGAGATGAAACCAGCCCCCTACCCCTATGACCCCACAAGCCGCGCGACGATTTTTAAATCATATGTTGAATATGAAGAGAAATTGATTCCACATTATATTTCGGAAGCGGATAAAGTGGATGATCCCCATATTAAGCGGGTTCTTCAACGGGAGGCTTGGGAGTCGGATATGCATGCGAAAAAATTCCAGCGAATTCTTGGTAAGCTTTCTCCGGAAGCAGCAGCAGGACTTCCCGGCGCAGAAAATGAGTTGCCGATGGATTTCGTTGGTAAAATCCAGAGCATTGTTGAATACAAGTACAACCAAATGCTCCACAGTCTTAGAGACGCCTGGGTTTTCCAGAAAGAAGATACATTCGGTTGGCAAATTATGGATTTTTCAATGACCAAAATGAAGCAACTGGCGCATATGGCTGAGGAAGTTGCCGAAAACGGAATAGCGCCGAAATTTAAAATCAATGAAATCAATATGTCGACCTCTATCGGAACCGCCCTGAGAAATGCCTTGGAAAATGTTCGCGGTTCTCACAAACTTCATGCATCCCTTTTATCGGAGAATGAGACCCAAAGGCATTTGGGGTTGGCAACCAATCTTGATCTTTCGGTTAAGCAAGAAGAATATGAGGCCGGTGAAATTGAAGATTGGTTGTCACCATAGGAAGCGAACTTTGTTAAACGGATATTTTTTCACCAACGGGTTTTTTAGCCCGTCAAATCCATTAGGGGGGAACAATGGAACTTATGACCAAAAATATTACCATACCCATAGACGGTTCGAAAAATTCATTAAGATCTTTGGATTATCTGGAGCTTATGTTCGGCCTAAAACATGATTTAAAAGTTTTGATTTGTTATATTTTGCCGGCCTTACCTTTGATTTTTGATAATGACAAAGCAATGAACAAAACGGAACGACAGCGCTTAAGGGCCATTGAGAAGAAGAATATTGATGTGGCGGAACGGATTTTAACCCAAGCCAAAACCATAATGACCGAAAAGGGGTTTCCCGAAGATCGGATTCAAACTGTCTATCAAAAAAGAAGACGGAGTGTAACCATAGATGTTTGCCATTATGCCGACCGGGATAGAGCGGATACCATACTGCTCACGAGACACGGCCGAACGGAATTAAAAGATTTTTTTATGGGGGAGGTTTCCCAAAATTTTGTGGAATATTGCCAAACCCTTCCGGTTTGGATCCTGGGGGGCGCTATCCGCTCCAAGAAAGTTCTCATTGGCGTGGACAGCTCGGAAAATGCGCTTAGGGCGGTGGCGCATGCCGGATTCATGCTTTCGGGAACGGATTGCCAGGTCACCATTTTCCATACCATAAGAAGTATCGGACGATTTATTCCCCTGGAGGTTTTAAATGAAGTGCCGGAAATAGAAGAACTGTGGCGGAACAAAGCGGGACAGGAAATTACCTCGTACATTGAAGCATCAAAAGCAATTCTCCTTGAGGCGGGGTTGGCGGAAGATCAAATTTCCATTAGCGTGGTCGATGGGTCACGCTCCGCGGCCAATGACATTTTCGATGAAGCAAATGCCGGTGATTACGGAACGATTGTCATTGGGCGTCGGGGAATTTCCATGATAAAAGAGTTTTTTATGGGGAGCGTTTCCAGCAAAGTCCTTCGCGGGGCTGACAAGTTTGCGGTGTGGATCGTTCAATAACTTTAAGAAGACCTTTTATTTAAACATAAAAAACCTGGTCCTCTGGGCCAGGATTCTTTACGGATGGGTACTATCTGAGATACACCAATTCTCCGCATCTATCTTGAGTAACCACTTTTAGTTTGGCCTTGCAACCTGCCAACGCCGGCCCGACATGACGGATTGCTTTTTCGGGTGTATTGTTCGTTTCACTTAGGTGCCCCAGAATTACATGTCTAAGATGATTGTGCTTTAATTCCATCAATAGGGCTTTTGATTCTTCATTTGACAAATGACCGGTTCGACTTTTTATCCGTTGCTTGACGGCCCATGGATAGGGGCCGTTTTGGAGCATGGTGGTATCATGATTGGCTTCAAGTAAAAGCAATGCACAGCCTTTTAAATGCTCTTTGACCAAGGCGGTTGCAATGCCGAGATCGGTTGCCAGGCCGATTTTGATATCTTTACGGCTGATGGTAAACCCCACGGGATCTTCGGCGTCATGGGAGACCGAAAAGGGATGGATGGTCAAACGGTTTATATTAAAGGTGCGGCCACAGGAAAAAGATCTCGTATCTTTAATGTTGCCGATTAGCGGCGTTGCAGCAGCCTTTGTTTTTTTGCTGATATAGATTGGCAGGTTATATCGGCGGGATAGTACCCCCACCCCCTTAACATGATCGATATGTTCATGAGAAACAATGACGGCATCAAGGCCGTTCGGATGAATCCCTTTGGATTTAAGTCGTCTTTCAATTTCGATCCCGGACAGACCGGCGTCGACCAATATCGACGTGTCGCCGTCGGAGATATATACGGCGTTTCCCTTGCTGCCGCTGGCCAACGAACAGACGGCAAGGTAGCTTTCCGGTTCTTTTCCAGGGTTATTTTTTTTCAATCGGCTTGATGTCATATAATAATTAATTTTTCACTTTTGACGGTCTCGTAAAAAGTCCAACTTCTGCGTTGTGCTGCATTTCGCAATCATTCAACGTACGAAAAGTACGCCTCATGATTACAAAATTTGCA
>JAUXEW010000080.1 GCA_030620375.1 Desulfobacteraceae bacterium
ACCCCTTGTACCCTCTGGGATCACACCTGCTCAATTGGAGATAACCCACTTATTTTGAATTAACACCAACTAATCGGGAGATGATCCGTATTTATATGGTTCCCGGTCCTATATCACGATGGGTTAGGCTTACTGGTTTCCCGTGATTTTTTAAATGTTCATATATTGAACGGGCAATGGTGGCGGATCTATGTTGCCCTCCGGTACACCCTACCCCAAGGGTTAGATAGGCTTTTCCCTCCTTTTCGTACAAGGGAATTAGATAGTCAACCAGATCAAAATATTTCTTCAAAAACACCTGTGTTTCCTCATTCTGTAAAACGTAATCTCGAATTGCCTTGGATTCACCGTTCAATTCTTTTAACTCCGGATCAAAATATGGATTGATTAAAAAACGGACATCGATGATCGAGTCAACATTAAGCGGGATGCCGTTTTTGAATCCGAATGATAGTACATTTATTCGCATGGACGAATAATTTTGGCTTTGTTGAGCGATGTCGAGGATTACCGATTTTAAATTGTGGACATTATATCGGGATGTATTGATAACGACATCCGCTTCGTTTTTCAGGTCGGCCAACAGCTTTTTTTCGGATCGAATCGCCTCGGTAAGGTCTTGTCCATGGGTTAGCGGGTGTTGCCGCCGTGTTTGGCTGTATCGGCGTATTAGAATTTTTTCATCTGCTTCAAGAAATAAGACTCTGAATCGATAGCCTTTATCACGCATGGTGTTAAAAACGGATTTGTATTTCGATGTAAACCCTTTTTCACGAAGGTCCATTACAAATGCGAGCCCGGCGACTTCAGAATTACTTTCAATCGGCAATTCTAGAAATTTGGGAAGAAGTTCTACAGGCATATTGTCAACGCAATAATGACCGGCATCTTCAAATGCTGCAATTGCCGTGCTTTTTCCTGAACCCGATAAACCCGTAATTACTGTAATTTTTAAGTTTTTCACTTTAAACCAATAATATTTTAAAAATCTTCGTCCTTTTCCTTTATAATGGAATAGATGTCATCACGATTGTTCGCGTTCATCAGTTTTTCTTTAAAAATATCATTTTTTAATATTCTTGAAATTCTGGCCAGAAGCTTTAAATGTAGCCCGGTTGAGTTTTCCGGGGTTATCAATAAAAAGAAAACATGGGTGGGCCGCCTGTCTATAGATTCAAAATCAACCCCTTTTTTACTAAGGCCAAATCCAAGAACAAGAGCATCAAGATCTTTTACTTTGCCATGGGGAATACCGATTCCTCCACCGATTCCAGTACTTCCGAGTCTTTCCCTGTCCATTAATATTTTTACAAGATTTTCCTGATTTATTTTAGCGATATTCGCTAAAGGGGCAACCAGTTCCTCTATAATTCCTTTTTTGTCTTTCGATTTTAAGTCGGCGAGAATTGCATCCTTATGTAATACATCTAAAATTTTCATGTTGTATTCACCCAAAAAACTAATCTCATGTTATGGATTGTTCGGTTTTGCAGCATTTGACGGTTTCGTAAAAAGTCCAATTTCCGGATGGACACTAACTGCTCGGCTGAATCAGCCCCAAATCACCGTTTTTGCGCCGGTAAAGAACATTGATTTTGTCGGTCTTTGCGTTTGTAAACACCAAAAAATTATCGCTAATGAGTTCCATTTGCATGATTGCCTCATCAACATCCATTGGTTTATATTCAATATTTTTAACGGTAATGTGTGATGACACCTCATCCTCTGCAAGGACTGACGCTTCAACGAAGTTCATATTTTCCCGTGATTTTGAGGCTCCCCTGTGCGCCCTATTTTTTTGTTTGTTTTTCTTTATCTGCTTTTCTAATTTATCCAATACCATATCGATGGCCGAATACATGTCGTTTGTTTCTTCTTTGCCGTTAATGATTAGCCTATCCCCGGAAATATTAATTTCAGCGATATGCCGAAACTTTTCAACCGACAATACAACAACTGCTTCAGCAGGATTGTAAAGGTATTTGTCAAATCGATCGAGTTTGTCTTTGACGTAAGACTTAAGGTTGTCAGACGGATCAAGATTTTTAAATGTTACAGAAGTCTGCATGCAATAAAACCTCCCTAATGTTGATGATTTCGTAGAAAGTCCAATTAGCGCTGAAAAGTTTCACTAAAGTACCTGTATTACGCTTAATCCTTGGCCGATCTGTGGGTTGAGGCAGGCTATTGAAACGTATTGCCCCGGTAGGCTGCATTCACCAGGATATGCGCGCTTTGAACTTGAAGTTTTTTACGTTTCCATCGGATTTATATTGTTTGAAAGTCTGTCAATATTGTTTTCGCTTGTTTGATGATAAAATTCTCATAATTTCACGATATTTTGCAACGGTTCTGCGAGCAATGTGGATATCAAGCTCTTTTTCTAAGATCATCGTTAGTTTTTCATCACTATAAGGTTTTTTAGGGTCTTCGTTTTCAATCAACCGCCTGATTTTATCTTGGATACTGACAGATGAAACCGATTTGCCATTGAAAGATTTAATAGAACTATTGAAGAAATATTTCAATTCAAAAATGCCCTGAGGGGTATGAGCATATTTGTTTGTGGTTACCCGGCTGATAGTCGATTCGTGCATGCCGATGTCTTCCGCCACGTCTCTTAGTACCATGGGTTTTAGATGCGTAACACCTTTTTCAAAGAACTCTTTCTGGAAATTCAGGATGCTTTCCATGACCTTATAGATAGTTTTTTGGCGCTGATGAATGCTTCGGATCAACCATGTTGCCGAACGCATTTTGTCTCGAAGATAGTCTTTAACATTTCCTTGAATGATTTCATTCTGTTTTATGGCGTTCTTATAAAAAGAACTGATTTGGAGTCTTGGCATGCCGTCTTCATTCAGCATGATAACGAACTCATTTTCAAATTTATAAACATAAATATCAGGTATAATATAATGCGGTTCTGAATCGCTAAATTGTCGACCGGGTTTTGGTTCGAGATCCTTAATAATAGTTACTGCTGACAGAATGTCATCAATATTGACGTTCAAGGATTTTGCAACTGCCTTATAATTTTTATTTTCCAAATGGCCTAAATGATCGGTAATGATTTGGGTGACAATGGTATTTTCAAGATTAAAGAATTTTATCTGGATAAGCAGGCTTTCTTTTAAATTTCTTGCGCATACGCCAACGGGATCGAATGTCTGCATTAAGGATAAGACACGATTCACAGTGTCTGCGTCTGAGTCGGCGATCTCGACAAGCTCATCGAATAGAATATCTAAGTACCCGTCCTCATTAAGACTTCCAATTATCAGGCTTCCAATTTGTTCTTCCTCCGGGCTGGGACATGCCATTAGAAGTTGCCAGAGCAGATGATCTTTTAAGGATTCTTTTTTGGCCGTAAACGATTCAAAGCTGGGCGTGTCTTTTTTTTCTGTTTCAAAACTGATTCTACCGGGAGAATTATACTCTCCGAGATAATTGTTCCAATCAATATGGTCTTCATGAATCTTATCTCCAATCGTAACTTCTTTCATTGTTAACATTTCGGAGGCTTCAGCGCTTTCGGGGTTCGACGGTTCTTCAAATTGTTTATCATCCGGACCGTCTAAGGTCTCTTCAAGCGCTGGATTTTGTTCGAGTTCCTGATGAACCATATCCATCAGTTCCAGCCTGGATAGTTGTAGCAACTTGATGGCCATCTGGAGCTGAGGTGTCATGACCAGTTGTTGGGTTAACTTTAGTTGTTGTCGTAATTCCAGTGCCATGTTTATAAACTAAATTCGTTTCCTAAATAAATCTGCTTGGCTATTTCACTTGAGGCAATTTTTTGTGGTGGTCCGGATTCGATCACTTTACCTTCATTTAATATGTACGCTTTATCGCAGACCTCAAGCGTTTCTCTGACATTATGATCTGAAATCAGCACGCCGATCCCTCTATTTTTTAGATGGATAATAATATTTTTGATGTCAATAACCGCCAAAGGGTCAATTCCGGCAAACGGTTCGTCTAGTAAAATAAAAGAGGGATTTGTGGCCAAGGCTCTTGAAATTTCAAGACGTCTTCGTTCCCCACCGGAAAGCAGGATCGCTTTCTGTGCCGATAAATGTTTAATTCCCAACTCTTCGAGAAGCTTGTTTGTTCGTTCTTCCTGATCCCTTCTCGAAATGGAAAGGGTTTCGAGAATTGCCATAATATTTTGCCTTACAGAAAGATTCCTGAATATCGATGTTTCTTGAGGGAGATACCCAACCCCTTTCCGCGCCCTCTGGTACATCGGGAAACCGGTAATATCTTCGTCATTAAAAAATGTGGCCCTCATCCGGTTTTATCATTCCTATGGTCATAAAAAACGTGGTGGTTTTTCCCGCCCCGTTTGGACCTAGAAGACCGATAACCGTTCCGCTCTCCACAGAGAGTGTAACTGAATTTACAGCTCGCCGACCGGCATAGGTTTTAACCAACTGTTTAAGCGATAGTCTTGTCATAAATGATTTAGCCGGTTGAGCCGGCAATATTGGCAGTTTTCGTTCAGGCACTATTTAATCGGAAAAGAATATCGCCTCCACCTGTTTTTCCCCGACGCGTTCCACTTTAAATGTTCCGTCGTTTCGGTTCAAGGTAATTTTATCGCCGGTAATATAATTGTTGCCACTGGAAACCTTCGAATTTTCACCGGTTAATAAAAGAGTGTTCTTGTCGGGAATGTATACCGCTTCCTGGGTGATTGCAACCTTGTCGTCAAATAGAATTTTAACGTTTCCCTTAGCTATAATATTTTTAATTGATTTTTCGCTGGCCGATAGCTTCATCTCCTCTTCGATACCGGCACGATAATTAATTTTAAGCCAGTCCGCTCGTATTTCCACATCATTAATCATTACTTTTACATTTCCCGTAAACTCGGTATACTTGGCCAGGCTGTCGACTATGGCCTGATCGGTAAAAATTTGAATTCCTTTTAAGTCACCATCCGTCTCTAAAGGATGGTCTTCGCATAAGGCCCATGGCGACATTATAAACGGGTTACTCATAATCACAAAAAGCAAGATTATGAGTAACGACGGGTTTCCATAATTATAATTTGAAATTTTCATCAAAAATGCCTTTGACGTGTCCGGCAAGAAATGTCTTATTTGTATTTAAATCAAGTTTAAGCGTATCGGCAGTTATCCAAAAAGATTCTCCTTCAATTTTTACCGGTGTTTGAGAAAAAATAAGTCGTTCGTCGTGCTTATAATTCAGCTGATCGGTTTTAATGCTGTATCCTTGGCTTTTCATCACAACATTACCGGTGACTTGAATATCAAAAGCGTCGGTTATCAGGACTCCTTCTTTGGCTGTAAGATAGGCCTTTTCATTATTTTTTAAAAAAAAGGTTACGGACAAATCTTTTAAGATAGCCTCTTGGTTCGAGTTGGTATATTCTGCCGTGCTTGCCTCCATTGTCCATTCGGTGTTTCCATTTCTAATTGCCGTATGATATATCTTTCCGATCGAGATATTTGACTTTTGCGAAATGCGTGCCGCTTTTTTCTCCTGTTCGTTCAATGAGTCCCTTGAGCTGAAAAAAATTGATACAATAACCCCAAGGGTCACAACAATCACCGAAAGTAACATCAACCTTAATCTAGTGGAAGTTGTTTTCTTAAAAATATTCATAAGTTAAATCGATCAATGACTTGTGGCCAAAACCCCTTTGATTTTAATATTGCCTCACAGACCTCTCTAACCGCCCCATGACCGCCTTTTGCCGAGGTTACGATTTTTGAATGTGAAATAATTTCTGCTTGTGCGTCAGCTACAGCGATGGGAAAGCCGACTCGTTTCATGATGGCCAGATCCGGAAGATCATCACCGATAAACACCGTTTCTCTAGCCGTAATCCCGGTTTGCTCCAAAATCAGATCTAATGTGGTCGCCTTGTCTCTTACGCCCTGAAACAAAATCGTAATGCCAAGGTTTTTACATCGGTGATGAAGCGCTTTGGATTCTCTTCCCGTGATAATTCCGACTTGTATTTGAAAATCCAAAAGGAGCCGAATACCCAGCCCGTCCCGTACATTAAATTCTTTGGTTTGGGCGCCCTTATCATCATAAATTATCCGACCATCGGTAAGGACGCCGTCCACATCTAGGAGCAAAAGCCTAATAATTTTTAATTTGTCTTTGATATTAATATTTCAACCACCATATGATTACAATACATTCTTTATGGCTTTTAATTTTATCAATAATTCATATAGCGCATCAAGTCTTAAAGAGTTCGGTCCGTCACAAAGTGCCCGGTCCGGATCAGTATGGACTTCCATGAATATTCCGTCTGCCCCGGCTGCAACAGACGCTTTGGCAAGGGTCGGTACAAACTCTCTTTGCCCGTCGGAACTCGTGCCGTGACCTCCAGGAAGTTGAATGCTGTGAGTCGCGTCAAAAATTACGGGATAACCGGTTTCCTGCATAATTCGGATGCCGCGGAAATCGACCACTAAATTGTTGTAGCCGAACATTGTCCCGCGTTCCGTAATCAAAACCTGATGGTTTCCCATGGACTCAATTTTTTTAATTATATGAATAACATCCCATGGGGCGAGGAACTGTCCCTTTTTGATGTTAATCGGTTTCCCGACTTTTGCCAGTTCTATGATAAGATCGGTTTGGCGGCATAAAAACGCCGGAATTTGGATAATATCCAGAATCCGTGCGGCATCCGGGATTTCGCTGTTTCTATGAACGTCCGATAGTATTTTGATTTTAAGCTCGGCCTTAATTCGTTCCAAGATCTTTAGGCCGTCTTTGATCCCGGGCCCTCTGAACGAATCTATGGAGGTGCGGTTGGCCTTGTCATATGACGCTTTGAATATAAAGGGAATTTCCAGCTGGTCGGTCATGTCTTTCAGATCAGAAGCAATGCGATATGTCGTCTCGTAATTTTCTATAACACACGGGCCTGAAATCAGGACCAGTGGCAGACGCTGCCCGATGCGAATATCATCTACTTCAATCGTATGGCTTACCATGCGTTAACCCCTCACTGGATAGCTTCGTAACCTGATATATCATTTATCGTGCGGCTGTTTAAAAGTCAAGAAACGAAAAACATACCTTGATTAGCCTCATTAATACTGCTAATATAATACTTTTATTGAAATTAATAACCTGATTCTTTGGACCAGAATTTTTTACCATAACCCTGAAAGGCGGTTTAATACAATTGCGTGAAAGAAAAAATGTCAAGTTCTGGTTAATTCTGTTCCTCATCATTTTGGTGGTATTACCCGGGGGGCGGTTTCTTCTGTTGCGATTGGAGGGTGAAAGCCCTTCGATTATCATAACCCCCTCAATCCTATCAATCGGCGAAACCCAAACACTTGATTTTTCAGTTTCAGACAAAAAAAGCGGTATCCGAAAAATTTGGATTGGTCTTATAAAAGAAGGGAAAGAGGCGGTATTGTATGAGGAAACATTTTCTTCCAAAGACTCCGGTAAGCCTGGAGCGGTGAATGAAAAATCCTTTAACATCCTAATAGAGCCGAGGAAGCTGGGATTTTCTGATGGAAAAGCGATCTTACGGACGGCCGCCTGGGATTATTCCTGGAGAGGGTGGTGGCATGGAAATAAAACATATATTGAAACGTCCCTGTTAATCGATACAAACCCACCGGATATTGAAGTTTTGACCCGGATGCATAATATCAGCCAGGGTGGTTCAGGACTGGTCATCTACAAAATTTCAGAAACATGTCCGGAAAACGGTGTATTTGTAGGAGAAAATTTTTTCCCGGGACACTTGGGATATTTTGAAGATGATACGATCTATATCGCCTTTTTTGCGCTGGCTTACAATCAGGGGCCTGGAACTAAAATTTTCGTTAAATCAACTGATCGGGCCGGAAACAGCACGCGCGCCGGTTTCCCTTATTATATTCGAAAGAAGACGTTTAAAAAGGATTTGATTCTTATATCCGATCGATTTCTCAATTGGAAAATGCCGGAATTCAAAATCGATATGTCAAAAGATCAACCGCTTACGAATTTGGAAAAATTTATTAGGGTTAACCGTGAGCTCCGTGAGGCCAACTACAATGAGATCACCCATCTCGGGAAACAAACAGAGGAAACTCTGTATTGGGAGGGGCCTTTCTTAAGATTTCCCAATTCAGCCAGACGGGCCGGCTTTGCCGATCATCGTGAATATAGATACAATGGCCGGAAAATTGATGAACAGGTTCACCTTGGAATTGATTTGGCTTCGGTTCAACGTGCGCCGGTTCCGGCCGGAAACAAGGGCAGGGTGGTGTTTGCCGGTTATATCGGAATTTATGGAAAAACCGTGCTGATCGATCATGGGTATGGGCTGTTCAGCATGTATTCACATTTAAGCCATATTGACGTTGAGGCCGGGCAGGTGGTATCAAGGGGCGAGGTCATCGGGAAAACCGGAACCACAGGTCTTGCCGCCGGTGATCACCTCCATTTCGGCATGCTATTGCACAACCGGTTTGTTAATCCGGTTGAATGGTGGGATGCCAACTGGATTAACCATAATGTTAAATCAAAGCTCGAAACTGTAAAGTCAGGATGGAATTAATGGGTTCAATGGCTCGGCGGGGGATATGTAAAGATGAGAAAATTAAAAGTTCAAAAATCCTATCGAGATATAAATGATAAAATAAAATCCGGTGACGTTGTGGTCGTTACAGCAGAGGAGATTATTGACATTGTAAAGGAAGAAGGACCTGTAGAGGCCGCCCGGCGGGTTGATGTCGTTACTACCGGTACTTTTGCCCCCATGTGTTCATCCGGCGCATTTATTAATTTTGGGCATGCCACACCAACCATAAAAGCATCCAAAGTTTGGCTGAACAAGGTCCCTGCCTACGCCGGGATTGCGGCGGTGGATTGCTATATCGGTGCTACTGAGCCCTGCGAGGATGACCCGCTAAATAAGGTTCATCCCGGCACGTTTAACTATGGCGGCGGTCATGTCATCCAGGACTTGGTAGCCGGTAAAAAAGTCCATTTAAAGGTCACGGCCTATGGAACCGATTGTTATCCGAACAGGATGATAGAAAAAGAGATTGCCATAAGATCCATTCCCAATGCCGTGCTGTGCAGCCCTAGAAACGGTTATCAAAATTATAATTGCGCTGTAAACTTAACCAACAAAACCAAATATACCTATATGGGGATTCTAAAACCCAAGGCAGGGAACGCGAACTATTGTTCCGCAGGCCAGTTAAGCCCGCTGTTTAACGACCCGTATTATAAGACGATTGGTCTGGGAACGAGGATTTTCCTCGGAGGTGGTGTCGGGTATGTGACGTGGGCGGGTACGCAGCATAATCCTTCTGTAAAACGATCTCCGGCAGGATTTCCGTTACGGCCTGCGGGAACGCTTTGGACCATGGGGAATTTAAAAGAAATGCACCCGGACTGGCTTGTTGGGGTGAGCATTTTAGGATATGGATGTTCGCTTGCCGTAGGGTTGGGAGTTCCGATCCCGATCTTGAATGAAGAAATCGTTCAATATACGGCTGTGACGGATGAGGAATTGTATACACAGGTGATCGACTATGGAAACGATTATCCTAACGGCGTTTCAAAAAGCCTGGGCGAAGTCAGTTATGCGGAACTAAAAAGCGGATTCATCACACTAAAAGATAAAACCATAAGGACGGTCCCCCTTTCCAGTATCGTAAAAGCGCGCAAAGTGGCCGAAACGTTAAAGGACTGGATTTTAAAGGGGGAGTTTACACTCGGCGAGCCCCAGTTCACCTTGCCGGCCGGATAATAATACCCTGACCCGGACACGGAAATTGGGCAAAAGGGAGCGTTTTGAAAAGGTCTCACCCTTATGCGGGTGGTAGTTTACTATTAATGTCGGACAGCATAAGAACATTTATCGCTATTGAACTTCCGGATCACATCATTGCATCCATTATCAAGGTTCAACAGTATCTAAAATCGAAGACGTCCAATATTAAGTGGGTCATTCCGGAAAACATCCATTTAACGCTTAGATTTTTAGGAGACATCAATCCTGATGATGTACAACCTGTCGGTCAGGCCTTATCAAAAGCCGTGAAAGACGTTTCTCCGTTTTCCATTTCAGCGGAAGGGATTGGCGCATTTCCCGGATTGAATCGTCCCCGGGTGATATGGATCGGTGTCGGCGGTCGGACAGATTCGTTAATGGCCTTAGATCAAAATCTTGGTGATTACCTGGAAACGATCGGATTCCCAAGAGAAAAAAGAAAATTTACAGGCCACCTCACAATCGGGCGAATAAGGGGTAAAATTAATCCGATTCAACTGATTGATGCCATAAAGGGATGTGGGGGCTTTAAAACCGAATTGTTCTCCGTTAACCAGGTTATCTTGTTTAAAAGCGATCTAAAACCTGCTGGAGCGGTATATAAAAAACTTTATATATCTGACTTGTAGCTCACCATTAATAATATGGATCATCTCCCGATTAGTTGGTGTATATTAAGGCAAAATAAGTGGGTTATCTCCAATTGAGCAGGTGTGATTCCAGAGGATACGAGGGGTCAAGGATTCAAGGGTTCAAGTGACACGAAGTGCGGTTTTTCAAGCCGTTAGGCGCAACCATCAGCGCTCAATGTTAAAGA
>JAUXEW010000123.1 GCA_030620375.1 Desulfobacteraceae bacterium
ACAGCTCGGTCCATTCGGGGAACGGGCCCTACAGCTCGGTCCATTCGGGGAACGGGCCCTACAGCTCGGTCCGTTCGGGGAACGGACCCTACAGCAGGACATCGTACACAAAAAAGCCGGGTTCTCTGGGGCAGGCTTTTTTATTTTCATCACGCTTGCAAAAAAAGAATCATTAACTTGTTTAAAGCCCGAGCTGCCGGGCTACTTTTTCCAAATGATAATCACAATCACCAAAAAAAACCTCACCTGCCTTTGCGCGACGGTAATAAATGTGCAGATCCAGTTCTTCGCAAAAAGCAATGGCGCCGTGAATCTGATGCGCCAGCAAGGTCACCCGGTGAGCGGCATTACCCGTCCATGCTTTTGCCATGGCCGCATCCATTGACACCGGGAGTCCTTCGGCGATCTCCCATGCCGCTTTGTAAGTGATAAACCGGGCGCCATCCACGTCCATCACCATGTTTGCGCAATGGTGCTGGACGGCCTGAAAACTGCCGATGGGCCGGTTAAACTGCTTGCGTTCCTTGGCATAGGCGACGGTCATGTCAAAAGCCGTTTGAATACAACCGACCAATTCAGTGCATTTGGCGACAACCGCCTGCTCCTGGAGGTTTTCCAGCATACCGAAAGCCTTATCCGGTTCACCAATGATATGCTTCCCGGGCACCCGAACATTATCAAACACCACTTCACACTGCTTGTCATATGCCAGGGTTTCGAGCAATGTACAGGTGATACCGGGAGTGTTGCCATCCACTAAAAAAAGGGTCAACCCCTGTTCAGAACCGGCGATTCCGCCTGTTCGGGCAACACATAGAATATAGTCGGCAATGTGAGCATTTTCCACAAAGAGTTTTGTCCCGTTTAGAACATATTCATCCTTTTCGGCAGAAGCCGTCATGGCAACCCCTGATGATCCATACCAGGCACCAGTCTCGGCTATCGCCAGCGCCAGGATAAGCTCTCCATCGGCTATCTTCGGTAAAAGTTCCTTTTTTTGCGCTTCACTACCGGCTGTTAAAACAGCCAACGCGCCAAGCACTATCGTTGAGAAGAACGGCCCGGGACAGTTAACCTCCCCCATGGCTTCGAGAAGGATCGACAAATCAACAAAGTCGCCGCCGATGCCACCATATGCTTCAGGAATCATTACGCCCATCCATCCCAGATCCGCCATTTTTTTCCATAATGCGGGGGGATATCCTCTTTCATCATCCTTCATTTCTCTTAACAGTGATACGGGGCATTCTTTTTTTAAAAATTCCTTTGCGGATTGCATTAATATTTTCTGCTCTTTTGTGAGATCAAGGTCCATCGCTATTCTCCTTTCATATCGCTTATCGAATATAGTTTACTTTCTGGGCAGCCCTAACCCCCTTATGGCCATAATATTTCGCATGATTTCCGAAGAACCGGCGCCGATAGTGGCTGAAATACAGTCGAGATATCCCCGCGGGGCCATTCCCCTGAACGGCACCCACTTTGAATCCATCATCAACTGGCCGTATGGCCCTAAAATCTCCATGGCGGTATCGGCGAGTTGTCTGCTCAATTCCGTACAGATCAGTTTTAATGCCGAAGCTTCAACACTCGGGGACAATCCCTTATCCAGCATTTCAGCGGTTCGCCAGAAAAACATATAGGCCACTTCAATTTTTGTTGAAATCAGGGCCAGTTTTTGTCGAACCGAAACGTTTTTTCCCAGGGGTAACCCATCACGCTCGGCGTGCCTCACGTATTCTACTAACTCTTCGAGGACACGTCTGAATCCGCCGATACCCACCATCAGCCTCTCAAAATCAAGGGCGAGCATCAAATAATAAAACCCCATATTTTTTTCACCAATCAGATGCTTCTGGGGAACACGCACATTGTCGAAAAAAATCTCGTTAAAAGAATGTACTCCCACAATATTGATCAGGGGGCGTATGGTTATACCGGGACTTTTGTTATCCACGATAAGAAAACTGATCCCTTTATGTTTGGGTGCGTCCGGATCTGTCCTGACGACCATCCATGCATAGTTGGCGATATGGGCGATTGTCCCCCAGATTTTCTGCCCGTTAACCACAAAATCGTCCCCGTCTTCTACAGCCGTAGTTTGGATACTCGCTAAATCACTGCCGGAATCGGGTTCACTGTAGCCCAACCACATTTCTATTTCGGCATTGGCAATTTTGGGTATCCATTGTTGTTTGTTTTCCTCAGTCCCGAATCGCAAAATACTGGGACCGGCTATGCCGGTAGCGATTCCCATTCCCGGGGCTCGATAATAGCTCACGCGCTCATCAAAGATAGCCTGCTCCATATAGGTGTGCTGTTTCCCGCCATATTCTTTGGGCCATGCAATGGTGAGCCACCCTTTCTCCACGAGTTTCCGTCTGAAACGGCCGGCGACATCCAATAATTGAGAATCCGCCTTCATTTCCATGGAACCGTATCCACCGGGCCAATGAGTGGATTTCTCGGGCCAATCCGGGGGCAATTCCTTCTTTAAGAATTCCTCCACCTCATTTTGAAATGCCGTTTCTTGTTCGTTGAATTGAAAATCCATTTTTCCACCTCCCGGCTTTTCATGATTGTCTAGGTAAGCCCAATCCCCTCATAGCAATAATATTTCGCTGGATCTCGGAAGTGCCGCCGCCTACTCCCATGGAGGGTGACTGTAAAAATGACCTCACGAATCCACCGTTAAACGGTGCCAGTTTTGAACCGCGATCCAGTTGCCCGAAAGGGCCTAGTATATCCAGGCCTACATTGGCCATGCGATCAAGCAATTCACTGGCAAAAACCTTGGTTAAAGACGCCTCGTAGTTGGGAACATTTCCTTTGGTCTGAATCGAACTGACACGATAACACATCAGTCGTAAAATTTCCGCATCCACCGCTATCTTTGCCAACTTTGTCCTGATGACAGGGTCTTCTGAAAGAAGTGTGCCGTTTCTTTTGTTTTTTTTACAGAACTGAACAAGATCATTCACCATCCGTCTTATCGCCGCAGGTGTACCGACACCTGAGCGTTCATAATCAAGCGCCATGGCCAGTTGGTACCAGCCCATGTTCTGTTTCCCCACCAGATTTTCCTTCGAGATTCGGACATTATCGAAAAAAACCTCGTTAAAAGAATGAAATCCAAGAATATTGATCAATGGACGAACCTTAATGCCGGGGGTTTTCATATCCACGATGAACATACTCAATCCCTTATGCTTGGGCGCGTCAAGATCCGTCCTGGCGACAAGCCAGCAATAATCAGCTCGATGACCGATGGTAGTCCATACTTTTTGCCCGTTAACGACAAAATCATCTCCATCCTCCACAGCCGTGGTCTGGACCGCAGCCAGGTCCGATCCGGCATCGGGTTCACTGTAACCGAGACAAAAATAGAGCTCCCCCTTTGATGCCCGTGGAAGAATCAAGTTCTTCTGAGCTTCACTACCAAAGGCCATAATGGTGGGACACACCCAGCCAATGGTAATAGCGCTTTCAATTCCGGATGGGGTTCCGATTCGCGCCATTTCTTCGTCAAGAATGAGTTGATCGAAGTAAGGTCTCTCCTGTCCCCCATGTTCCTTTGGCCATGTAAGGGAAAGCCAGCCTTTTTCTCCCAGCTTTCGGTTCCAGGCCGTGGTAATGGCCCATGACTCATCCGTCTCTTCCCATACCCCGTACCCGAGCGCTTTCCAGCTTTCAGGGACTTCTCTTTCAAGAAAATCTCGAACTTCCATGCGAAATTGCTCTTGCTCGGGTGAAAATCTAAATTCCATATTTATCTTTCCTTTCAGTTATCAGATAGAGCTTCCCGCTGAACAAGCAATGCGAGCGCATTCCCCGTAGCTTGCTGCGGGGAGGCTTCAATCCGGCCCAACCCGGGCTCTTTCTTTTTTCAGAACACATTTTTTTCATTCTTAATTCTGCTCGATAAATTATCGGTCATTCTGTGGAATGAATTTTTACTCATTTAAGATGTCACTTCCCCTTCCAATTGGGTTTTCGCTTTTGGGCAAAGGCTGTGGGCCCTTCGACGATGTCTTCCGAATTCATCATTTTTATGGCTTCCGGGAATTGCGCGGATATGGCCTTATCCAGCGGCAAATCGTTTCCTTTAACGACGGCCTCTTTTGAAGCACGAATGGACAACGGTGCACCCAACATGATTTCTTCGGCCCAATTCTCAGCGGTCGCAAGTAAATTGTCCAATGGAACCACTTCATTTACGATGCCATAATTCATGGCCTGTTGGGCGCTGATTCTTTTAGCGCCAAGTATCATGCCCATTGCCATATGATAGGGAATCCGGCGGGATAATCGATGCACCCCACCCGCAAGCGCCATAAGGCCCACCCGCGGTTCGGGAAGCGCGAAAGCGGCTGTTTCAGCAGCGATAATAATATCGCACGACAGCGCGATTTCAAATCCACCACCGAGGGCCAATCCATTCACCGCGGCAATCAGCGGTTTAAAACAATCGTATCGTTGCGTAATCCCGCCGAAACCGTATTTTAACGTGGCGTTGAGTTCGGCCATCTTATCAAAGTTTTTAGCGTGAAACTTTAGATCGTTGCCAACACAAAACGCACGATCACCCTCACCTGTCACAATACATACCCAGGCGTTCGGATCATCATTAAAATCATCAAACGCCTTTTCCATTTCCAGGCCGGTCAAGGGACTGACCGCATTCATCACCTCCGGGCGATTGATGGTAATCATCATTAAATGTGCCTTTTTTTCAACTTTGATGGCATCAAAACTCATAACTTTTCCCTCCATGATAAATCACCACCCCAAAGATGGGGTGGCTTTGTTTTTCCCGGGCTCGCTATGCCTGTAGTTTTAAAATCGCTCAAGCCTTGCTCTGAACCAAAATTTACCATTTCTGGTTAGACACTATTTAACCGGTTTGAACTGCGGTAAAGTGATATCGTCGGTAAGCTTTTCGAAAATCACCTCCACCGGCATGTCGCGGGTTATTTCTTCCGATGAAATCTCTCTCATATTTGCCAAAAACCGCGGCCCTTCTTCCAGTTCCACAATAACGATGATATAGGGTAATTCCTTTTCAAACGCCGGGTGAAATGTCCGGTGAACCGTCGTGAAGGTGTGCACCTTCCCTTTTCCGCTGGCTTTTACCCATTCGGCATGATTTCGCGATCCGCAGCCGGGGCAAATGTTCGCCGCTATCGTCAGCGGATTTCGATGGAATCCGCAATCTACGCATTTGTTCAGCATTAATTCATTATTTTTTGTACCTTCCCAGAAAAGCTTGGTATCAGGTGTTATGTCCGGTGCCGGTTTTGGGAATTCATTTGTCATGTCGTTTTACCTCCGTAAAATTAAGGTTGAATGAAATGCGATAAAACCACCCATATTGGTTACCAGCCCGATTTGGGCATCCTTTACCTGCCGTTCACCGCAATCTCCTCTGAGTTGACTGACCACTTCCGGAATCCCGGTCCACCCCTGGAGATAGTCTTCCGATAGCATTCCACCCGAGGTGTTGGTGGGAAATTCGCCGTCTAATCCCAATCGGCCACCCTCAACAAAAGCAGCACCTTCTCCCCGTTTGCAAAATCCCATTTCTTCCAATTGGGTAATGATATTGTGCGTTGTTGCGTCATAAAGCCCGAGCACATTAATGTCCTTATGCTTTATTCCGGCCGTTCTAAAGGCGTGTTCCCCTGAAAGCCGTGCACCGGTATCAACCAGCGTGTTGCGTTCCACCAGATCCATCTTAACATGTCCCTGCCCGTAACCCATTATGTAAACCGGGGGTTTCGGGCAGTCTTTTGCCCGCTCCGCCGAGGTCACCACAGCAGCGCGACCGCCGTCTGACACCAGGCAGCAATCGAACAACCGTAACGGTTCGGAAATCATTCTGGAATTATGGTGGTCTTCCATTGTCATGGGTTTGGCGTGCATCTGAGCTCTGGGGAGCATATTGGCGTGCTTTCGAAACGTAACCGCTACTTCTCCCAGTTGATCTTCGGTAGTTCCATAAAGGAGTTTATGGCGCATCGCTGCCATCGCTATTCCATGCATGGCACCGTGAAGACCGTAAGCCACAGTGGCTCCAGGGCTGCCGCGATAGGGAACTGCCGGGGCGGTTGCCGACTTTTCCACAAATGCGATCAATACGTTTTTGCATATGCCCGCTTGGATGGCCCACTGTGCAAGCTGAATCTTACAGCCGCCGGAAGCACCCATAGAATCATAATTGGCGGACATGGAAGTTTCATTGATACCTAAATCCTGCTGAAGTGTCCAGCACTGAGTCATGGGATCGGTCCAGCACAGTTCAACCAGAACGCCGTCGATGTCATGAGTTTTCATGCCTGCATCGCTTATGGCATTTGTGGAAGCTTCAAGAAACAGTTCCCTCACCGTCCAGTCCGGACACTTTCCCTGGGGCGTGTAACCGAGACCGACGATGGCACATTCATTCTTACTCATAAATACCTCCTCATTGTAAAATTATGGTTTCCTTCTTACCCCTTTTCTAATCTTCCTTGATGGTGAAGTCCTCATCGTCCTTGATGGGCTCCCATGGATCAGGCAACCGCATGGGGGGAATATTGTACTTGTCAAACGGAAACGCTCTGCCCATAAACACACGCCGGGCTGCTTTTGCTCTTGGTGCAAGCCTGTTCCATTCCAGATGGTTCCAACTGGCAACATACGCAGGTGAGGTCAGTTGCCGGTTTTGCACCCTCGGGTCCATATGTACGTTTACAATAGCCGGGATGCCCTGCTCAGCGGATTTAAAGGCCCGCTTTAAAGCGGGTACGATTTCTGACGGCTCTGCCACATATTCTCCGTGCCCACCGAAAATGTCACAAATTTTATCATACCGCGCGTTATCCACCCCTTCCTGACCGTATTCCCGGTCTTGTTCGCCCATGCCTTCCCAATGGGGGCCATAGACGGTATGTTTCATTCCGGTGAGCCACCCCCTGTTTTCCGTTACCAGGTAAACGATGGGCAGCTTGTGAATCAGGGCGGTCTCGTAGTCCATACCCGCGATTCCCATTCCGGCGTCTCCCATCAACGCCAAAATCGGGTGATTTTTGGCCTCGGGATCACCAAAAGCCGCACCGATTGACATTCCCACAGAATGACCGACTCCCGCGTATTCGGAGGCGTCCATCACTTGACCCGAGTAGCGGGCTTTAATAAATGCCGGTGCAAAATCGGAAATCGTATAACCGTCCAGCATTACCCGGTTCATTCCATCGTAGAGTTCCTCACACACATCCCATGCTTTCTTGGCCAGATATCCGTAATGGACCGGAGTATGATCTTTATATTTTTCCGCTTTGGCATGACGCGCTTCGAGCCCCCCCTGCTGAATCTTTCTGCAGTGTTCCGCCCATTCCGTCCGCCCTGCCGGCGGTTTTAGATTGTTTTTCCTGATATAATCGATCATTTGCCGCATGACGATCCGAACATTTCCCACAATGGCAACGGGAGTGTTCACATGTGTCCAGATCTGCTCCCAGCCTTCATTCACCTGGATGGTGGGCGGCCATCCCATACCCCACCCGTCGAACAGACCGATTTTCATGCCCAGACTGAGTCGAATGTCGCTTTCGCCAATGGCTGCCCTGCCGGTTCGGGAATCAACATAGAGCGGGTGATTCTCGGGAAAGCACCCCCTGGCAATTCTTCGGGTCGTGACGGGAATTTGAGTCATCTCGGCAAATTCCCGGATGGCGGCCCCGGCATCCGCCCAATGAGAACCGTCACCGGCAAAAATAATCGGTTTTTGGGCTTCCCACAGCAATTTGACGGCTTTAGATATCATGTCCGGATCACCGGCCGGAACCGGTGCTTCTCCGGTATCATCACCCCGCCATTTGGGATAATACAGGGCATGTTCTCCCATCATACCCGCAGGACCCTTTGGTGGAATTTGGCTCAACATGGTAAAAATGGGAAACTCAAGCGCCGCCGGGCCTTTCGGGTAGGACTGCATGGCCATGAAGGCTCTGGCGATATTCTGTTTGATCTGCCAGGGCGTGACGCATCGCAAGCAGAACTTGGAAATATGCCGCATCAAATCCCTTACATAGGAGGGCTGAATCGCGGGCAGATAATCGGATTCCGGACTGTTTCCGCCCCCCAGGAAAAGGACCGGTGAATTGCTCTGATGGGCCTGTTGAATAGCACTCACTATGTTGCCTACACCCGGTCCAACCGTGGCATAGCAGACACCGGGCTTTCGGGTAACTTTGGAGTAGGCTTCGGCAGCATACCCGGCGCTCTGTTCGTGACGGACAGTGATGGTTTTAATGCC
>JAUXEW010000194.1 GCA_030620375.1 Desulfobacteraceae bacterium
AAGTACAAAATCCTTGGTGGCCGTTGAGTTCAATAATACCGAAACCCCGAGTTTATCGAGCTGATTGGCGTACCATTTTATTAGCTTCCGGTCATCTTCTTTAAATTTCGGTGCACCTCCGGCATTGACAAGCCCTCCGAGTCTGTCACCGGCCTCGATTAGCGTGACCTGATGCCCCCGGAGAGCACACACCCGTGCGGCCTCCATGCCGGCTACTCCCCCACCGATAACCACAATTTTTTTCTCTTGGAAAGCAGGTAGAATACCTGTGATAAGCTCCCTGGCAGCTTCCGGGTTGACGGTGCAAGAGCCCCGTAGGCCTTGGTAACCTCTTGAAAGACAGCCGTCGTGACATGACAGGCATTGATGAACATCCGAAAATTTATCCGCCCTAAGTTTATTGACATAATCTGGGTCCGCCAAAAGTGGTCGACCCAGGCATACGGCATCCAACTTCCCTTTTTTCAGTGCATCCACAGCTTTATCTGGATCATCCATCCGCCCTGCAACGATGACCGGAACGTTTACATGTGGCTTCAATTTTTCCGATAAATGCAAATACATCCCCTTCTCGAAATACATCGGCGGATGGGCCCAATACCATGAATCATAACTCCCCGCATCAGCATTAAGCCCGTCGTAACCGGCTTCTTCCAGAATTTTCGCAGCTTTAATCGCCTCATCTACATCCCGTCCAAGTTCTTCAAACGTTTCTCCAGGAAGGCCGCCTCGGCACAACGCTTTTATAAAACTTTTGATACCGAAACGCAGCGTCACCGGGAAGTCCTTACCGCAAACCGACTTGATGCTGTTTACAATTTCGATGGGAAACGTCAGCCGACCTCTTAAGCCCCCTCCATATTTGTCATTTCGTTGATTGAATAGCGCCATCGTGAATGAGTCCAGCAGATATCCTTCATGCATGGCATGAACTTCCACCCCATCATATCCCGCACGTTTCGCAATAAGGGCAGCTTTCCCGAAACCTTCAACTATCTTTTCAACCTCTTCCGTATTCAAGGCTCTGTGTTTGATGTTTGGATCCCACCTGTTGAAGATCTCGGATGGTGCTATAAAATTTTTCACCATTGCTGGATGAGCCGACCTTCCCATACCGGCCGCCAGTTGAACAAAGATTTTCGAACCGAAGCTATGAATTCTTTCATTCATTTCACCTGCCACTGCTATATATCTCGCGGGCTTAGTCATCAGGGTCAACGCCTTGCTGGGCACAAATTCCAGGTCGGGATACACTATGTGAGCGCCCGTTATGATTAAACCTGTTCCCCCTCGTGCTCTCCTGACGAAATATTCCATCGTATCATAGGTAAATGCCTTATCCGCCGTCCATGTTTGCAAAGTCACCATCGGCGCCATCACAAACCGGTTTTTTATTTCTAGTTTGCCAATCATAAATGGTTCAAATAAAGCCCTGTACTTTTTATCCACCATTTTTCCTCCCATGTAAAATTTATAGTCAACAGTTAATTCAAAAAAACCTGTCCTTAATTGAATAAAAATAGATGACCACGTTAACCTCCCATTCGAGCTTTACTGCTCAACATTCCGGTTCAATAAGGCGTCCCAATCTCCAGAGCGATCTCCTTCATCAAGGACAATGCGGGCTTACCTTATTTCGTAGACCATCAATGTTTTCAACTTCATCAAATTTACTTTTAAAAAGGTGCTGTCTAACATCTTCTAATTTTGCACAAGCGGTCGGTCGTATTGGCGGTGCGGCGAGAATGGGCTCTCAAATTAAACCCGTCGGAGGTGTGTCGCCAATACGAGCGGGCGCGCTTTTTGCTTATGCACCGACACCCGATCCGGATAACAACATTTCAGGGTCATAGACCCTTTTTGTTTTGAGCACACCATACGCGATCGTTAACAATTTCCTGGCTAAAGCAACAACGGCGATCTTTTTTCCTCGGCGCTTCCTGATCCGTTCAAAAAAAATCTCGTAATGGCCGAGACTCATAGCTCTTCATTCTCGTTATCGTATGTGCACACTGCAAAAGAACTCTCCTCATTTCCATCCTGCCGTCACGATTGGTCCATCCTAAGCGGGTTACGTCCCCACTTTGATATATCCTTGGCGTCAATCCACCGTACTTGGAAACTGATTTCTTGTTGTCAAACCGTTTGGCATCATCTATCGCACTCACCAAAACCCGTGAGGTTAACCTCCCAATGGCCGGTATCGTCTCCAGTAGTTTAATATCCTTATGCTCAACCTCTAATATCTTGGATGTTAATTCCGATTCCGATTCCGCTTTGACCATTCCGAAAAAAACATTCAACTGCAGGCTCGACACATTCCGGTTCATTTCCCCTTGTATTGAGGTTTGCGTTTTTCGATAAAAGCCTGGACACCTTCCTTGTGGTCGAAAGTGTCCACGGCCACGGTTTGGGCAACGCCGGCAAGTTTCATGCTGGTTTCAAAATCGACATCCAGGGATCGCTGGACCAGCCGTTTGATAATGCCCATTGCGTACGTGGGGCTGTTGGCGATTCTTTTGGCGAATTCAACGGTTTCTTCCATGAGCTTTTCATGTGGGCAGATTTTGCTGATCAGCCCCATGCGAAGGGCAGTTTCCGGGTCTATCTTGTCTCCGGTGTACTGCATCATAAAGGTATTGGAAAGGCCAATCATCCGCGGCAGCTGCCAACAGGAGCCGTCCGCCGGTATCAGTCCGCGCATGATAAAGGTTTCGGAAAAATTCGCGTTTTCCGAAGAAAACCGGATATCGCAAGAAAGCGCGATGCCCAGTCCAAGGCCCATGGCATAACCGTTAACCGCCGCGATGGAGGGTTTTTGCAGACGGCTCATCCGGACGGGAAACGATCGGACCCCTTCCACGGTTTCTTCCTGATAGGCCGGATCACTTTCTCTTTGTGCCACAGCATCCCACGGCATTTCCGGCAGTGTTTTTTTCTCTCCCGCCGCTTCGCCCTCCCGAACATTTTTCGCCATTGACCGGACATTGGCACCGGAACAGAAAGCCGGGTCATTTCCCGTAAGGACCAGACACCTTAAATCAGGATCACTTTCCAGACGATCGATTTCCGCTGACATTTCTGCAAACATCGCATCGCCGATGGCGTTTCTCGTCTTCGGGTCGTCCATGGTGATAATCATGACCTTGTCCTGCACATCTACTTTTATAAACTGGTGGCTCATTATTCCTCCCTCGTATTTTTTCCAAAAAACCTATTGTGATGACATTTAGATTGGCAAAACATCATATTCCCATCTGCTCAATCAGTTTTTGCCTGTGGCGCCTGGCATCCCCAAGCATCAATTCGTTCTCCTTGGCATGCCTGTAATAAAGATGCACCGGATACTCATCCGTAAAACCGATCGCACCATGTATCTGATGGCTGAGCCACGTGCATTTTTTATAGCCGTCGCTAATCCAGGCCTTGGCCATTGAGACTTCTTTTTCACTGCTCAATCCGTCGTTTATGAGTGACGCCGCCAGGTAAATGGTCATCCGGGCACCTTCGTATAAGGTGGCCATATCCGCACAGTAATGCTGAATCGCCTGGAGCACCCCAAGGGGTTTGCCGAACTGGTGGCGTTCTTTGGCATATTGGACGGCCGTATCTACAATAAAATTCATCCCCCCCAACATTTCACTGCATTTTAATACGGTTACCGGTCCGGCAGCGGCTTCGACATATCGGTCTCCCCGGCCGATTTCACCCACGATACTCGATGAATCCACGGTGACGTCTTCCAGCTTGACCACGCACTTTCTTTCGGGATACAGCGTCTCCATGGGGGCTGCAGTAAACCCGGCAGTGTCGGTTTTGATCTTGAAAAGGGTGGGGCCGCCGTTTTTTACATCCGCTGCGACCAGCAGGTAATGGGCCGAATCCGCATAGGGAACAAACAGGCGGGTTCCGTTTAGACGATATTCGCCGTTTTCTCCGGAAACGGCGCAAACCCCCGGGTGGTGGTGATCGAAGTCGCCTTTTTCATTTGTCAGGGCTGCTGTATAGACTTTTTTACCGGTCATGATACCGGACAGGTCCATTTCTTCATGATTTTCTTTTTTTCCCTGTAAGAAAATGGCCCCTGCCATTGCCGCACTGGCAAATAAGGGACTGGGGAAAAGCGCTTTTCCAAGTTCCTCAAAAAGTATTACCGCATCAAAGAAACTCGTGCCTTCTTTATTTTCAATGGATTCAATAATCAACTCCATCCATCCCAACCCGGCCATTTTCTTCCACACGGCTGACGAATATCCATTTTTATCTTTATGCCACTCTTTTACCATGTCATGGCTGCACTCTTTGGCCAGAAAATCAGCGAATGATTTTCGAAGCATATCCTGCTCGGGGCTAAATTCAAATTCCATGATCGACTCCTTCTTTCTTCTTTATATTCTTATCTCCTGGGTAATTTCAGGCCTCTTTGTGCCACGATGTTTTTCAATACTTCAACGGATCCTCCCTGCAATGTATAAGAGGGGCCATGCAAATAGGATGTTGGGATAAGGCCCTCCCACGGTGCATGGGAATTTTCTTTATCCATGATGAGGCTTGAAGCACCAAACAGCCGGGTGGCCACATCATTGAGCCGCTGTTCATATTCAGTGCAAAAAGCCTTGCAAAGAGCGGCCTGGCTGGACACTTTTTTCCCGTTGTCGATCATCCATGCCGAATAATAACAGAGCGTCCGCCCGATATTGAAATCTATTTCAATCCGGGCGAAAGCATCTTTCATCCAATGCACCAATCCGGGATCATCAAGGGATGATGCATTTTCCCTGAGGTAATCTTTGATGTGTTCATAAACCAGATGGTTCTGCATCAGCCTCTCTATCCCGGCACGCTCAAAATCGAGCTGGGCGACGATCTGTATAAATCCTTGATTTTCCTTGCCCACAAGATATTTTTTATCGATTCTGACGTTGTCAAAAAATACTTCGTTAAAACTGTGTTCACCCAATATATTCAATATCGGTCGAATCGTGATGCCCGGAGTTTTCAGATCCAGGATTATTTCGCTACAGGCAACATGGCCGGGAAGCGCGGGATCCGGGTTGGTTCTTGCCAGCAGCCATCCGTAATCGGCATTATGGGCGCCGGATGACCAAACTTTCTGGCCGTTGATAATATACTGGTCCCCCTCCAAAACCGCCGTTGTTCCTACCGCTGCAAGATCGGATCCGGCATCCGGTTCACTGAAAAGCAGGCAGAAATTGATATTGTCTTCCGCGTTTATGAATCGGGGAAGAAAATACTCTTTCTGCCATTCAGATCCGAATTCAATGATGGCAGGGCCAATCTGGCGTTCCGTTGCAAAATGATAACCGGTCGGCGCACGGTGTCGTATCAGCTCTTCACTCAAAATCATTTTGTCGACGTAGCCTCTTTCAGCACCCCCATAGGTTTTGGGCCAGGTCAGGCCGATCCAGTTTTTTGCAGCCATCTTTCGGGAAAATTCCTGACTTATACCACCCACCATGTGGTATCTGTCCAA
>JAUXEW010000185.1 GCA_030620375.1 Desulfobacteraceae bacterium
ATTTTGGAAAGGTGCCGGGTACAATATTCCATGAGCTCTTTTTCAAATTCCGGGCCGGCATCCGCCATATCAGCCGGCTGTATAACCGCTTTCACTTCCTCGCCGAAATCTTCGTTTGGGATACCAAAAACAGCCGCATCCATCACCTTAGGGTGCATGGCCAATATATTTTCCGTTTCCTGGGGATAAATATTAATCCCGCCGGAGATGATCATGTTGGCCTTTCTATCCGTGAGATAAAGATACCCTTCTTCATCAAGATATCCTACATCCCCCATGGTATTCAACCCTTTGGAGCTTCTTGATTCCGCCGTTTTTTCAGGATCATTATGGTATTCAAAAGGATTGCCGCCCTCAATAAAAACCGTGCCCGGTTCCCCTATTGGCATTTCGTTTTCGTTTTCATCCAGGATATGAAGCTTTCCGACGTAACATTTCCCGACAGAGCCTTTATGGGTCAACCACTCTTCGGAGTTTATCGCCATAAAGGAATTTCCTTCGGTGCCGCCGTAATATTCAAACAGGATTGGCCCCCACCATTCGATCATCTTTTCCTTAACTGCAACAGGGCAAGGGGCTGCGGCATGGATGGCCAGCTTATGGCTGGATAAGTCATATCGGTTTCGTTCTTCTTCAGTCAGTTTCAGCATACGGATGAACATGGTCGGTACCCATTGACTATGGGTAACCTTGTATTTTTCGATTAAGGAAAGGGCTTCAAGGGAATCATATTTTGCCATGATAATGGCGGTTCCCCCCATTCGAAGGGTCCACATGCAAAAGCGAAGGGGCGCCGCATGATAAAGCGGGGCCGGGGAAAGGTAAATTGTGGCCGTATTAATGTCGTATAGGTTGATCATGGTTTGAACGGAGGGGAGGATAGTGCCTATCGGCAGGTCTTCGGAGGTGGTTACGATCCCTTTTGGACGTCCGGTGGTGCCGGATGAATATAGCATATCACGCCCCTCAATGCATTCCGGAATCGGAGTCGTCGGAAAGTTCGATATTTTCTTTTCATAGGATTCGAATCCATCGGATTTTTCTCCCACCATGAGCCAATGACGAACATCAGGACACCGGTCAAGAAGTTCAGTTGCTACGTCTTTCATGCCATAAGAGGTAATTAACACCTTGGACTCTGAATCCTTGACGATATATTCGATTTCCGAACTCGTTAAGTATCTGCTGATAGTTGAATAATAAAGGCCAGCGACCTGGGCGGCACTCACAATTGTGAGGAAGTGAAGGTTATTTTCCATTAGAATACAAATGTGATCCTTCGGGTGAAGACCAATGTCCCTAAAATAGTGCGAACATTGATTGGCCCGTTTTTCAAGCTGGCCGAAGGTAACCACCTCACCGGTTTTAGCCATGATATAAGCAGGTTTTTCTGGGTCGTTCTTTGCATGAATTCTCGAATGAAGCATATAAATTCTCCTTTTTGAAATACAAATGCGGTCGCACTCTCTGCAGCTTGCTGCAGGGAACTTCAATAAAAAGAAAAAGCTTTTAAGCAACCGGGATTTGGGCTATAAACATCCTCACCCGCCAAAGGGTGATTGCCTTTTAATTCGAGGTTTGGGGCAATGTTACGAATAACCGCATGTCTGAACAAGCAATGCGAACTCATTCCCCGCGGCTTGTTGCGGTGAGGCTTCAATTGATTTAATTGAGCAGTCGCTCGGTTTTAAACACAGCTCAACCATAAAAACGTTCATAACCTCATTTAAGTATATCCACTAGATATGTCAACAATTAGAAATTATATAGAAAGTGGTTTCGAAAAATTAGGCCAAAAACTTTATCAGAATTGTTACCTGGTTTTAATTGTTTCATTTTTATGTATCACTGCCCTGATCTGCCAGATTCCGAATATTACCATTGACACGGCAACCAGCGCAATGATTCGGGCAGATGATCCGATTCGCGTGGAATATGATTTTTTTAAGGATGATTTTGGTCGAGAGGATTTAATTTTTATCCTGATAGAATCTTCTCATATATTTGAAGAAAAATTTTTGAAAACGTTAAAGTCATTTCATCAGGATTTAGAAGAAAGCGTACCTTATTTAAAAACGGTAGTCAGTCTGATCAATGCGCGACATGTTTTCGGTAAGGGGGACGACCTCTTTATAGAGGATCTTCTGAAAGACTGGCCTGAAAAACCGGTTGATTTTTCTTTCCTAAAGCACCGGGTGATGGGTCATCCGCTTTATGTAAATAATATCATTTCCGAAGACGGACGATTTACCGCCATTGTATTGGAAAGAGAGGTTTATGTCAAATATGCCCATGAGGCTGATGAACTGCTTTCCGAATTTGACGATACGGATCCTAAAGCGGCTTTAGATATACCGAACTACTTTTCCGATGAACAGAACGGTGCATTCATAGCGGCAGTTCAAAAAGTTGTGGATCGTTATCGGAGTGAGAATTTTTCTATCGCCATTGCCGGTGGGCCATTATTGTTTGATGCGCTGAATCGCGCTGTCATAAAAGACCTGGTTCGCAGCGTAATGCTTGGATTGGGCATTATGGTATTTTTTCAGGCAATTCTTTTCCGCAATGTTTCAGGCGTCGTTCTGCCGGCAATTATTGTGTTTTCGTCGATGCTGTCTACCATTGGAATCATGGCAATATATGGGGTGACCATAAAAATAACCACCACGATGTTACCCGCATTTCTTGTGGCGGTAGGGGTGGGGGATTCTATTCACATTCTGGCTATTTTTTACAGACGGCTTCATGGCGGGGCAGAAAAAAAAGATGCCGTGATTTTTTCCCTGGGTCATTCAGGGTTTGCTGTGTTGATGACAACACTTACCACTGCGGCAGGTTTTTTGTCTTTTTCATTTGCGGATCTTACCGTAATTTCGGATATCGGTATTTTTGCGGCCATTGGTGTTGGTATGGCGTTTATATTTACGATTTTCATGCTTCCGGCACTGCTTGCCGTAACCCCCATTAAGCCGGACCGTTCGGTTAAAACGAAGCAGCATGTTTATGTGATGGATCGTGTTCTATTGTTTTTTGCTAAATTTTCAGTCTCTCATCCATGGAGAATACTGATCACAACGATGCTGGTGATGGTTATTTCCGTCTTTTTTATTTTTAAGATAGAGTTTTCCCAGGATATGATGAATTGGTTCCCGGACAACATGGTGATCAAAAAAGATTTGTTGTTGATTGATCAAGAGCTTAAAGGAACCGTCACCCTTGAAGTGGTTGTGGACACCAATAAAGAAAATGGCGTCTATGAACCGGATATACTCAACCGGATTGAAGCCCTTTCTAAAAATATCAGGCAGATCAAGACACCGGAAATATATGTGGGTAAAGTGTTTTCCATCAATGATATTATTAAAGAGATCAATCAGGCACTTCACGATAACGATAGTACCTTTTATACAATCCCGCAGAACCGGCAGCTCATCGCACAGCAAATGTTGTTGTTTGAAAACAGCGGATCCGACGATTTGGAGAGGATCGTGGACAGTCAATTTCAAAAAACACGGTTTTCCATTAAAACCACTAATACGGATGCGGTTATTTTTGTGGATTTCATTGAAGATATCACAACCCGTTTTAAGAAGGCATTTGATGGACTGGCGGATATCACCGTCACCGGGATAGTGTCCATTGCGGCAAGGATCGTATCGGCAGCAATCAACAGTATGGTCAGAAGTTATGTGGTTGCCTTTGTTGTGATTTCTTTAATGATGATTCTTCTAACCGGTAACATTAAGATCGGTCTGTTAAGCATGATACCCAATTTGCTGCCGATTGTGATGGTCATCGGGATAATGGGAGGATGCGGCATCCCGTTGGACATGGTTTCTTTAATGATCGGCAGTATTGCGATTGGATTGGCGGTTGATGATACCGTTCATTTTATTTATAATTTTTTAAAATATGTAGATAGGACAAACGATTCCCATGAAGCGTTAAGGCAAACTTTTCTGAGTACCGGGAGGGCTATGCTGATTACTACCCTCGTCCTTTCTTCCGGATTTTTTGTGGTGATGTTTTCCACACTGATCGTCATGAAAGGGTTTGGTTTTTTTACCGGTCTGTGTATTCTACTGGCACTGTTGTCGGATTTTGTTACGGCACCGGCTATAATGGTATTGGTGACAAAAAGCCGACAAAAGGCTGAGAATTAATTCGGGTTATGGTAATGCCGCCGGCATTTCCCATTGTTTTAATTCGTCTTCGAAAGACCGGGGAAATGGCGCTAATATCATTGCCACTAATTTTATTTTGTGTTAAGATTAATGTTAATTTTTACATTTACGATTAATACTAAAGAGGTAGCATATGCATGAACTTCCCGTTATTGAAAGTATCTTGAAAGTAGCCTTGACACACGGCCAGAAAAATGATGTCCAAAAAATTACCGCTATTTATCTCCAGGTCGGTGAATTAAGTGATTTGGAAGACGAATGGATGCAGCGGTATTTTGATTATCTGAGTAAAGATTCCATTGCAGAGGGCGCCCAGCTAAAAATTGACAGGGTACCGGTAATGATGCAATGTGAAGATTGCACCATATCTTTTCAGGTAGATATTAAAAAAATTGATGAAATCGTATGCCCTGAATGCAACGGAAAAAGCAATAAACTCATATCCGGCAGAGGGTACTTTATAAAAAATATGGAGGTGATTTAATGGATGAAGTGAGGCTTATCGAGGTCAAGGAGGATATTTTAGCTGACAATAAAAAGGTTGCGGAGGGCTTACGACAAAAACTTGCCAAAGACAAAGCGTTTTTGGTTAACCTTATGGCTTCGCCTGGAGCCGGAAAAACCAGCCTTATCCTTAAAACCATTGAAGTCTTAAGAGCGGACCTCAACATTGGTGTGATAGAGGCGGATATTGATTCTAAAGTGGACTCGGAAAAAGTGGCAGCACAGGGGATTTACGCCATTCAGTTACGAACAGGTGGTTTTTGTCACGTGGATGCAACCATGGTGGCACAATGCATAG
Source organism: Desulfobacteraceae bacterium (assembly GCA_030620375.1). Taxonomy (GTDB): domain Bacteria; phylum Desulfobacterota; class Desulfobacteria; order Desulfobacterales; family UBA5616; genus JAUXEW01. The sequence goes on from JAUXEW010000185.1 coordinate 4,987, forward strand.
ACGCCATGGATGTCAAAGCGTTTGATCTTATTCTCCTCGAAAATGTAGGAAACCTGGTATGCCCGGCGGAGGTGGATGCCGGGGCAACCTTAAATGCCATGATTTTAAGCGTTCCGGAAGGGGATGACAAGCCATTAAAGTATCCACTTATGTTTTCCATAGTGGATGTGCTGGTGGTGAATAAAATTGATTTTCTGGAGTTGTCGGATTTTGACGTGGACGTCCTGCGGAAGAGAGTATTAACACTAAATCCGGGAATCAAGATTTTTGAGGTATCCAGTCAGACAGGGCAGGGGATTGAAGCTTGGGCCAATTGGCTTAAGGAAAAGGTTTATGCATCTATCAAATAGAGCTTAAATAACAGGCCACCACCCGATATGCGGATGGTGGCCTGTTTGGTTTACATCCCCAGGGCCTGGGCTAGCTTTTCATAATGATAATCCGTATCGCCCAGCACGTACTCAGCGGACTTTGCCCTGCGATAGAACAGGGCGATATTAAATTCCCGGGTGGTTCCCACCCCGCCGTGAATTTGAACGCCTCTTTCCGTGATGAACTTGTACTGTTCATTCACCTGGGCCTTTAATGCATGCATTTCCTTGGTGATACCCACACCTTCATCCGCCATCCAGGCTACCTTATAAAGATAGTTGATGCTGGTGTCATATCCCAGTTGCATGTTGGCCATGTAATGCTGGATTGCCTGAAACCCGCCGATAGGCTTTCCGTATTGCACCCGTTGCTTGGCATATTCCGCAGTCATGTCAATCGATACTTTGCAGCCGCCCAACATTTCTGCGCACTTGGCCACAATGGCTTTGGGGAACATCTGTTCTAAGATGTTCCATCCTTCACCGGGTTTACCGATAATATCGTTTTTTGCAACATTAACGTCTTTAAAAATTAC
>JAUXEW010000286.1 GCA_030620375.1 Desulfobacteraceae bacterium
AACTAAGAAATCGGCTTTGCTGATAATAAACTACCACCCGCATAGCGGGTGGCTTTCTTTTCCCGCATAGCGGGAAAAAAGAGGGCACGCTAGTGCCTCAAAGTTTCAGTTTTATCCCGGTGCGAAGCACTGGGTTTTTTTAAAACAATAAATACAGTTTCAGTTTGGAGATAATAAAATAGAATGCGTAAAAGCATAGTCTTACAAGATGCATATAAAGGTTTTACACTCGATCAAGACAAGATTATCTCACCGAAAGAGACGGTTCAGCGACTTAAAGAAAAATTAAATACGGTGGACCTTGATATCCTTTCCCATACAATACGCATTGATAACGGGAGACTGGATATCCCCGTTTATTTCAGTGTCTGCGGAAAAGATGCCGCGTCGGTTACCGGAACTAAAAAGCAGATGGGAAAAGGTGCCACTCCGGAGCAGGCAGAAGCCAGTGCTACAATTGAACTGGCTGAAAGATTCAGTTTTTTCAGCTTCTACAATAATCCGGATAATTTCATTATTGAGCCATACAGAAATTTAAATGACGATGCCGTGTCCTTTGAAATGATTGCACAATCGGTTCATGACGAATCTGAAGAGCTTGAGCTTACGAAAACCATATTTGAGGGACTTACCCTGAAATGGACCTGGGGTTTTAACCTGACACAAAACAGACCGCTGCTCGTACCGTTTGACTGGTTTTACACTATCAATGAATTTAACGGCACGTCTGCCGGAAACTGTACGGAAGAAGCCCTGTGTCAAGGCATCTGTGAAATCGTGGAAAGGCACGTCTCCTCCATTATCAGCCAAAATCATCTTAAAGTACCTTTGATTAATCCGGAATCGGCAACCGATCGACTGGTTGTTGAGATGTTAAATAAATACAAGCATTCCGGGATAAATCTAATTATTTCAGATTTTTCCCTTGATATGGGAATCCCCACGGTAGGTGCGTTGGCCTACGACCCATCCACCTTCCCGGAAAATAGCGAAATTGTCTGGACTGCGGGAACAACTCCAAACCCGGAAAAAGCATTAAGTCGAGCGCTTACTGAAGTGGCTCAACTTGCCGGTGATTTTGATACCGGCTCCAACTACGTGGCAAGCGGGCTGCCAAAATTTGACTCATTTGAAGATATAGAATTTATTATCAATCCCGGAATCAATACGGACATCAAAAACCTTCCCGATGTTTCTCATGATAATATAAGAGTCGAGGTCGAAAACTGCATCTCCGCTTTACTAAAAAAGAACATGGACATCATTGCGGTCGACATCCTGCACCCTTTACTTGAAATACCGGCATTTTATACCATGATACCGGGTTCTTATTTTCGAGAACGCGCCATGGGAACTAGCGTTGGAATGTTTTCAGCAAAGCTTATTGCAGAAAATCAACTGCCTGACACCGCTGTTGTTGAATTGGAAAAAATCGACAAAATGCTGCCGGGAAAGTATTATATCAAGTTTTACCTTGGGTTATGCCATATCTCACTGAACAACTTGAAAATAGCTTTAAACCATTTCGCCCAAGCACTCGATCTTGGTCCGACCCAGCAGGACATACCCACTATCTATGCCTATATCGGTGTGTGTTTGAAAGATATGGGTGAGTATCGCATGGCTTTGGACGCACTGGAAAAAGGATGCCGGCATGATAAAGGAAGGACCGATATCTATAACCTTATGGGGTTCTGTCATTACAAGCTAAAAAAATATGAAAAAGCCATTGAGTGTTTTAATGACGTCATAAAGCTAAATCCGGGTTCTGCAATAGATTATGCTAATATTGCATCTAACTACAGAGATTGGGGCAAAACCGACAAAGCCCTTGAATATTATAAGACAGCCCTGGCAATCGATCCGACCATAAATTTTGCGAGAGAAAACCTGATTAAATTAAAAAAAGGATAGCGGTTTTGTAAAGGTCTCATTGTGTCGGCGACGCTACCCTTTGCCTCATCTGACCAACCCTTTGGATTATATCTTTGGCCATTATTTCCATTTCCTGCAAAGTCCCCGCCGTTCCTTCTTTGGACGTTCCTTTATCGTCAACAAGTGCTATCAACTGTGAAAGGTCAGTCAAATAAATTTGAAACCGATTTTTGAGCTCATCAAAAAAATAGTTCGATGCGCCTTCTACCAGCCTTAAGATATATTGAAATTTAATATTCTCTCTATAATTTTTAAAATGATACGCCATTGCTTTTTCCGTCTCTCGCTTCATTCGGTCGACGCCACCTTTTAATGCGAAGATGGCTTCTTCTCTCTGATTTTGAACCGGTTGCTTAAATAGTTTTTTAATTAGGTTAACCATTTTATAAGCCCCCAAATGGATTATGGCACCCGTTTTAATCTTGGCGGAATACCGCATGGTGGCCTCAGCAAGGGGAAGTTTTAACCCGATCACCTGTTTGACGGAGTCCATGTTCGGGGCCTCAATAGGCTTATGATTTACATGAATCGGCAAGATGTCGAAATCTTTTACCGTGTCGTTATAGTCATCAAGTGTATCTAAAACCATCCTCTCATATGGTAATGAAACCGATTCAAGAAATTTACTGATATGATCTTCTTTTTCTCTGATAAATTTAATGATCTGAGGGTTTATGGATTCGGTTATAAATCGATCGATTGCATGCTTAAAATCCTGAAAAATAAGGTAGAGGGTATTATTAAAACCGGAAACCTCCATTTTTTCTCCATAATCCACATATGATACACGATAATTTCGGATAAATTCCAATAAATTGCTTACCACCTCCCCGGATCGAGCGCTGAAAAATCGATCAATCTCACCTTTTAACTCATCGATTAATTTCTGGACAGCGCCATCCAGTGTGTCTCTGATCAATAGTTTAATGTGGCCAATTTTTTCTTCATGCTGTTTTATTTTTACCAGAAATTTATGTGCATTGTTTAGATCACCGGAGAGAATATCCTGGTTAATGCTTATCCAATGATCCATTCCGGCGGCCATTACACCCAATCGTTCAAGATGGTTTTTCAATAATAAAGAAAACCGTTCATTGACGATTTGCTGAGAAAAGGTTTTTAAAAACCTTTTACTTTCCTGGACAGAAGAATTTGAAAAACCTTCTAAACTTAACCATTGCGCCAGTCTCTCATTATCTTTATGCGTTAAAGGAGTTTTCTGGCTCTTAAACAGATTAAAAAGAGATGAAAGCGTAAACAATTTTGGATTCGGTCTGATTATGGAAATTTCTTGCCTGATTTTTTCCACAAGCGCATTTAAGTCGTTTACCGAATCATGCTCGTTGAAATCAAAATTCACAATGAAAAGAATATTATCACATATTCCCATTTTTTTAATCATCGACAAAAACCGTATATCAGCTTCCCGTA